>JASHTN010000377.1 GCA_030040525.1 Gammaproteobacteria bacterium
ATGGTGAGGGCGAGCGGTGCGATCAGCTTGCTCGCGCCGTGGAAAGTGTCCGAGACCTGCTTGTCGACGAAGTCGACCAGCACCTCGACGAACAGCTGCACCTTGCCCGGGACGCCCGCGGTGGCGCGCCGCGCCACGAGGTAGAAGCCGCCGGCGAACAGCACGGCGAGCAGCACGGAGAAAAACACCGTGTCGAGATTCAGAGTGGAAAAGTCGAGGATGCCGTGCGGCACCCGGCTCGACAGGAACGTCTCGTGGTGCACGATGTATTCGGTGGCGCCCGAGCCGCTCTGTGCTGCCATCCCCGTCACCAACCCTCCCGCCTCCTACAGCCCGCGACGCGCGCCGCCCGCCGTCGGCAGCGCGCTCACCAGCGCGATCCAGTACACCAGGTACGTTGCGGCAAAACCGGCGAACAACGCCAGCGGCACGACCCGCACCAGCTTCAGCACCGCGACGAACAGCACGACCACTACCGCGAGCTTCACGGCCTCGCCGACGTAGAACGCCCCGAGCGCCCGCTGCGCGGAGCCGCCGGCCCCGCCGAACACCAGCGCCGCCATCGCGAGACTCCCAGCCGCAGCGATGATGCCGCCGAGCAGTGCCGACACCGCCGCCGGCATGCCGGAGATGCCGAGCGCGCACGCGGCCGCTATCACGCTCACGAGCGCCTGACCCAGCACGACGCCGAAGGCCAGCCGCCGCGCCCGGGCCAGATCGATCGCCAACACCTTATATATGTCCCGCCCGAAGGGGCCCAAGCGACCCAAAACCGCGCCGCGAGCCGCGGCACCGGAGGCCTACATTACTTCGGCCGTTCAGTCACTTAGCGCCGCCGGCAAAAAAGCCGCGGGATTATAGAGAGCGCCCGCGGCTGCGTCCACAGCGCCATCGGACCCTACCAGCCCCGGCGCTCAAGGCCCGCAACCACGTCGAAATGCTCGTCGCGACTCAGTACCGGGAGCCCGTGCTGAACGCCGAGCGCAGCGATCCAGGCATCGTTTGCGGGGATTGGGCGCCCCTGCCGCCGGAGCGCCACGCGCAGCTCGGCGTATACGACGGCGGTTTGCGCGGTGATCTCGAGTATCTCGAAATCGCTCAGATGAGTGCTGAGCCAGTCCTCGTACTGCGCCCGGTGCCGCGACTGCGCGATGCCGTAGCGGAACTCGCCCAGCACGATGACGGGAATCGCAGCCGGCGTACCCGTCCGCAGGAGGTCCCCGACCAGGTCATCCCCATCGACGAACGCCGACAGCGCGTTCGTGTCGAGAATCATTCCCGGTCCTCTGCCTCGATCACCTCGAAGGCTGCATCGATGCGTCGCTGCACGCGCGCGGTCTCCGCGCGCAGGCTGCGCAGCTTGCCGAACCCGCGCATCCAACCGGGCTCGCCTGGCGCTCCGCGCCGCTCCTTCCGCAGCTTGTCAGTGAGCGCTTCGGTCAGCAACTCCTTGAGCGTCTGGCCGCATTCCGCCGCCCTTGCCTTCGCCTTACGGAACAGAGCGTCGGGGATTTCCACCGTCGTCTTCATTTGGCCATATTACCATATTTATGGGCAGGCAGGCGCACATTGCCCGACGGGGCCATGCTCAGCGGATGTGCGCCAGAATCCCGTCGAGCTCGTCCAGGCTGTTGTAGCTGACGACGAGCTGGCCCCGGCCGCGGGCTCCCTGGCGGATGGCGACCTGCGCCCCGAGCTTCTCGGTGAGCTCCTGCTCGAGCCGCTCGACGTTGGGGTCGCGGTTCGCGGAGTTGCCATCGCCGTCGGCTGACGCGGGGCGCGCCTGGAGCCGGCGCACCAGCGCCTCGGTCTCGCGCACCGACAGACCCTTCTTCGCGACCAGCGCGCCGACCTCCGCCTGCTGGCGGCGAGCGCCGAGCCCGAGCAGCGCCCGGGCGTGCCCCATCTCGAGCGCCCGCTGCTCGAGGAGCTCGCAGACCTCCGCCGGCAGCTCGAGCAGCCGCAGCAGATTGCTGACCGCGGCGCGCGAGCGACCCACGGCATCCGCGACCTGCTGGTGCGTGAGCCCAAACTCGTCGATCAGGCGGGTGAAGGCCCGCGCCTCCTCAAGCGGATTGAGGTTCTCGCGCTGGATGTTCTCGATGAGCGCGACCGCGATCGCCGCCTCGTTGGGGATGACGCGGATGACCGCCGGAATGTCCTTGAGGCCGGCCATCTGCGCCGCACGCCAGCGCCGCTCGCCGGCGATGATCTCGTAGCGCTGCGCCGCGCCGCTGCCTGGCGGCTCGAGCGGCCGCACGACGATCGGCTGCACGACGCCCTGCGCCTTGATGGAGGCGGCGAGCTCGGCGAGCGTCTCGGGGCGCATGTCGATGCGCGGCTGGTAGCGGCCGCGCTGCAGCAGGTCGAGGGGCAGCTTGGCGAGCCCTTCGCTGCCCGGGGCCGTGGCGGCTAGCGGCGCGGCACTGCGCGTCATCGTCTGGCCGAGCAGGTCCGCCAGCCCCCGTCCCAGCGTCGGCTTTCTCATGGGGCGGCTTTCGGGGCGTCGGGAGCCGCGCTGCCGGCGCCGGTGGCACTGCCGCCGCCGGTGGCGAACGCGAGATCGCTCGCCACCGCGGCCTGCGCCGTCGCCGACGCCGACTGCTCCTCGCGCCGGATCATCTCGCCGGCCAGCGCGAGATAGGCGAGCGCGCCGCGCGACTCCTTGTCGTGAAACAGCGCCGGCTTGCCGAAGGAGGGCGCTTCCGCCAGGCGGATATTGCGCGGAATGACGGTGCGGAACACCTTGTCGCCGAAATGCGCGAGCAGCTGGTTGCTCACCTCCGTCGAGAGGTTGTTTCGCGGATCGAACATGGTACGCAGCACCCCCTCGATGGAAAGCTTCGCATTCGCCGCCACGCGGATCTGCTCGATCGTCGAGAGCAGCGCCGACAGCCCCTCGAGCGCGTAGTACTCGCATTGCATCGGGATCAGCACGCTGTCGGCGGCGACCAGCGCGTTGACGGTGAGCATGTTGAGGGCGGGCGGGCAGTCGATCAGGATGACGTCGAACGCCTCGCGCTGCGGCTTGAGCGCCTCGCGTAGCTTCGTCTCGCGTCCGATCGGCAGCGTCAGCAGCCGCACCTCGGCGGCGGTGAGGTCCTGGTTGGACGGCATCAGGGTGAACGTGCCGTGGTCGACCGGCAGCAGCGCCTCGGCGAGGGTGCACTCGCCCAGCAGCACCTCGCAGGCGCCGCGCTCCAGCTGTGATTTGTCGACGCCGCTGCCCATGGTGGCATTGCCCTGCGGGTCGAGATCCATGAGCAGGACCCGCCGGCGGGTAGCGGCCAGCGAGGCCGCGAGGTTTACCGCGGTGGTGGTCTTGCCGACACCGCCCTTCTGGTTCGCGATGGCGATGACCCGCTTCATGGCCGGTAAGTGTACTTCACCGCCGGCCGCGCGCCGGGGCGTCGCCGTCTGGCGTCGGACGGGCGGTCCCGGACCCCTCAGGCCGCGAGGCCCGGGGGGGCGTTGCGCTGCAGCCGCTCGCGGGCCATGGCGTCCGCTACCTCGTTGGTGGTGCGGTTCTCGCGGCGCGCACGCTCGAAGATCTCCGTCAGCCTCGGGGCGATCGCGCGGATCTCGTCCAGCACCTGCGCCTCGGTGCCGCCGTAGTACTCGCGCGCCACGCTGATGATGCCGCCAGCATTGATGACGTAATCGGGCGCATAGAGGATGCCCGCCGCGCGCAGCGCCTCGCCGTTCTGTCCCTGGGCGAGCTGGTTATTGGCGGCGCCGGCGATCACGCGGGCCTTGAGAAGCGGAATGGACTCGCCGTCGAGCACCGCGCCGAGGGCGCAGGGTGAGAGCACCTCGACGTCCTGCGCCAGAATCTCCCCCGCGGGCACCGCCGCGGCATGGAACTCATCGCAGACGCGCTCGACGGCCGCCGTGCGCACATCGGCGACGCGAAGCTTTGCCCCGGCGCCGCTCAGCAATCCGCAGAGGTGGTAGCCGACACCCCCGGCGCCCTGCACGGCGACGCTGATGCCGTCCAGGTCCGAGCGCCCGAGTCGGAAGCTCACCGCCGCGCGCATGCCGAGGAATACGCCGAGCGCGGTTTTGGGACCCGGGTCGCCGCCGGCTGCGCCCGCGGAACGTCCGAGCCCGGACACGTACTTGGTGACGCGCGCGACATGGCTCATGTCGGCGAGGGTCGTGCCGACGTCCTCGGCGGTCACGTAGCGTCCGCGCAGCGAATCGACCAGCCGCCCGAAGGCTGCAAACAGCTCGGGCGTCTTTGCAGTGCGCGAGTCGCCGATGATCACCGCCTTGCCGCCGCCGAACGGCAGCCCCGCCATGGCGTTCTTGTAGCTCATGCCGCGCGACAGCCGCAGCACATCCGCCAATGCCTCCGTCGTGGTGGCGTACGCCCACATGCGGCAGCCGCCCGCGGCCGGACCCAGCGCGGTCGAGTGAATGGCGATGATGGCGCGCAGCCCCGTCGGCGCATCGTGGCCGAAGAGCACCAGCTCGTGCGCATCGAACTCGCGCATGTCGAAGATTTCCATAGGCTTTCAGACCCGTACAACGCGCGGGGCGCGCGTTTGCGCTCAGACGACGATAGCGCCGCGCAGGCGCACGACGCGTTACATAAATTGCCTTTCGGGCATAGATCGTGAAACACTCATCTCATCTTTTCTGAGATTGCGGAGTAATTAGTGCAGGCTGAGCTGGACCGGGTCGACCTGAGAATCCTCGAGCTCCTGCAGGCGCACGGCGAGTTGTCGGCCGCGGAAGTCGGTGAGCGGCTCGGTACGAGCGCCTCGACCTGCTGGCGGCGGATCAGCCGGCTGACCGAGCTCGGAGTCATCCGCCGGCGCGTGGCGCTGCTCGAGCGCGAGAAGGTCGGGCTGCAGGTCCTGGTGTTCTCGCACGTGAAGGTGGCCGGCCACGGGCGTGATGCGCTGCTGCGCTTCGAGGAGGCGGTGCGCGCGCACCCGGAGATCCTCGAGTGCTACACGCTCATGGGCGAGACGGATTTCCTGCTGCGCATCGTCTGCCGCGACATCAAGGCGTACGAAGCGTTCTTCCTCGACCATCTGTCGCGCTTTCCGGGCGTGCAGTCGGTCAACTCCTCGATCGCGCTCGCGGTCATCAAGGAGACGACGGCGCTGCCGCTGCATCCTGCCTGAGGACCAGCACGCAGCGCGCCTCGGCGAGCCCCGGGACCGTGAGCTCCCTCCCGCCCGCGAGCCGCCACGGGGGCGGCAGCGTGGTGAGCTCCCGTGCAGGCCATTTGCCCTTCATGGCAAGCACCTGGCCGTCGCGGGCGCAGAGCGGCCCGGCCTGCCTCAACAGCTGCGGTAGCGGCGCGAACGCACGCGCCGTCACGGTGTCGAACGGATGGGCGGGGGTGAGCGACTCAGCGCGCGCCTGCGTCACTGCGACGTTGCCGAGCTCGAGCGTGCGCACGGCGTGTGCCACGAAACGCACCTTCTTGCCGCCGGAGTCTATGAGCGTGAAATGCCGCGCGGGGTTGACCAGCGCGAGCGGCAGCCCGGGAAAGCCGGCCCCGGTGCCGACGTCCGCGATGCGCTCGCCGCGCAGATCCGGGTGGATCGCCAGGCTGTCGAGCAGGTGATGCGTAACCATCTGCGCGCGCGTGGTCACCGCAGTGAGGTTGTAAGTGCGATTCCAATGCACCAGCTCATCGAGCAGCACAAACAGCCGCGCGGCATCCCGCTCGGTGAGCGGGACGCCCAGCGAGGCGGCGTCGCTGAGCAGACGCTCGGTCGGGCTCGGCACGGGCTCCTCACGCGCTCCAAGGGCGGCGATCGATCATACTCGCGGACCGTGAGACTGCTGCTCGTCGAGGACGATCCCATGATCGGCGCGGCCATTCGCGCGGGGCTGAAGCGCGACGGCTTCACGATCGACTGGGTGCACGAGGCGGAAAACGCGGAGGCGGTGCTGCGCACCGAGCCCTTCGAGCTGCTGCTGCTGGATCTCGGGCTCCCGGGCAAGGACGGCCTGAAGCTCCTGAAGACGCTCCGCGCCCGCGGCTCGAACCTGCCGGTGCTGATCATCACCGCACGCGATGCGATCGCCGATCGGGTGGCGGGTCTCGACGCCGGTGCGGACGACTATCTCATCAAGCCTTTCGACCTGGACGAGCTCGCGGCGCGCATCCGCGCGCTGCTGCGCCGCCGGGCGGGTCGCGGCGACCCGCACCTCGAGCATCTGGGGGTGGCGCTCGAGCCCGCGACCCACCGGGTGATGCAGGACGGGGCCGAGGTCGCACTCTCGCCGCGCGAGTTCGCGCTGCTGCAGCTGCTCATGGAACGGCCGGGCGCGATCCTGTCGCGCGCTCAGATCGAGGAGCGGCTCTACGGCTGGGGCGAGGAAGTCGAGAGCAACGCCGTCGAGGTGCACATCCACGGCCTGCGGCGCAAGCTCGGGGCACAGTTCATCCTGACGGTACGCGGCGTCGGCTACCGCCTGAGGCCGCAAGCGTGAGGCCGCGCCGGTGAGATCGCTGCGCGCGGGGCTGCTCGCCTGGCTGCTCGGCGGCGTCGTGTGCGTCGGAGCTGCGGGCGGGTGGATCGTGTACCGCAACGCGCTCGCCGAGGCCGACACGTTCTTCGACTACCACCTGCGCCAGACCGCGCTCATCCTGCGCGATCAGCCGGTCGAGTATCTGCTGCTGCCGCAGATCCCGCCGGCGGATGCCTCGTACGATTTCGTGGTGCAGGTGTGGTCGCTCGACGGCGTGCGCGTCTACCTGTCGCGTCCGCACGCCGTGTTGCCGCAGATCACGACGCTCGGCTTTGCCACCGTCGGCACCAGCGAGGGCCGCTGGCGCGTGTACGGCGTGCAGGCCCTCACCCGCGTCATCCAGGTGGCGCAGCCGATGAGCGTGCGCGAGCAGCGTGCGGTCGAGCTCGCGCTGCAGACACTCAAGCCCTTCGCGCTGCTGCTGCCGGGGCTGGCGCTGGTCATCTGGCTCGCGGTCGGCCATGCGCTCAAGCCGCTGCAGCGGGTGACCACCCTGGTGCAGGCGCGCGGGGTCGACTCCCTCGATCCGCTGTCCGGCGAGCGTCTGCCCGAGGAAGTGCAGCCGCTGGTCGGCGCGTTGAATGAGCTGCTCGGGCGGCTGAATGCCGCGCTGGCGCGCGAGCGCGCTTTCATGGCGGACGCGGCGCACGAGCTGCGCACGCCGCTCACGGCGCTGCATCTGCAGCTGAGCACGCTGGCGCGCGCCAGCGGCGAGAGCGAGCGCGCCGCAGCCATGGGCCAGCTGTCGGAAGGCGTGGCGCGTGCCATCCGCCTGATCGAGCAGATGCTGGCGTTCGCGCGTCAGGAGCCACGCGCGGCTGCGGCGCGCGCGCCGCTGGCGCTCGATGTGCTCGCGCGCGAGACCGTCGCCGAGCTCGTGCCGCTCGCCGACGCGCATTGCATCGATCTGGGGCTCACCGGCGCGCAGCCGGTCACCGTGCTCGGCGACGGCGAGGCGCTGCGCACCCTGGTGCGCAATCTCGTCGACAACGCCGTGCGCTATACCCAGGCCGGCGGCCGCGTCGACGTGTCGGTGGCGGAGGTGGGCGCCCCGGGCGCACGGCAGGCGCTGCTCACGGTGACCGACGACGGCCCGGGTATTCCGGCGGCGGACCGCGAGCGGGTGTTCGACCGCTTCTACCGCCGTGCCGGCACCACGCCCCCGGGCAGCGGGCTCGGCCTCGCGATCGTCAAAGGCGTAGCGCAGGCGCACGGCGCGAGCGTTGCGCTCGCCGACGCCCCTGGTGGCCGCGGGCTTAGCGTGAGCGTGGAGTTTCCGCCGGCGGAGTGAACCAGCCGCGCACGAGACCTCAGTGCGCCAGCTTCTCGAGAAACGTCGCCTCGGTTTCGAGCAAGGCGTCGCGATCAGTCTTTCGCCGGAAGCCGTGTCCCTCGTCCTTCGCGGTCAGGTACCACACCTCGCCGCCGCCGGAGCGCACCCGCCACACCAGCTGGTCCGACTGGGAGGCGGGCACGCGCGGGTCGTTCAGTCCCGCGACCACCAGCAGCGGCTTCTTGATGCGGCCGGCGTTGGTCAGCGGGGAGATCCGGTCGAGGAAAGCGCGCATGTGCGGATCGCGCTCGTCGCCGTATTCCGCGCGCCGCAGGTCGCGCCGGTAGGGGGCGGTATTGGCGAGGAAGGTGACGAAGTCGCTGATGCCGGCGACGTCGATGCCACCGCTCAGGCGCTCGCCGTAGGTCACGAGCGAGGCGAGCGCCATGTAGCCGCCGTAGGAGCTGCCCATGACGGCCACGTGCTCGCGGTCGAAGGCGGTCTGCACCCCGAGCCACACCAGAAGCGAGCCGACGTCGCGCACCGCATCCTCGCGCAGCTCGCCATTGTCGAGGGCGAGGAAGCCCTTGCCGTAGCCGGAGGAGCCGCGCACGTTGGGGGCGATCACGGCGTAGCCGAGCTCGTTGACGAGAAACTCCACGAACGGCTCCCAGCCGGGCCGGAACTGCGCCTCGGGCCCGCCGTGAATCAGCACCACCACCGGACAGGGACCGGCGGCAGTCGGCGGCCGGTAGAGATAAGCCGAGAGCATGCGCTGGTGGCCGGCGACGCGGTCCCAGGTGGGAAAGCGCACCAGCTCGGGGCTGACCCGCTCGCGCGTCTCGATCGGGCCCGCCTCGCTCTGCGTCCAGCGCTCGAGCTTGTCGTGCCTGATGTCGTAGACGTACACGTCGCGCGGCGCCTGCGCGCTCTCCACCGCGAAGGCCATGCGGTCGCCGCTGCGGTCGAAACGCAGTCCTGAGATCACCCCTTCGGGAACCCCGGCCGGCGAGGTCTCGATGCGGCTCGCGATGTCCTCCAGCACCAGGTGGCTGCGGCCGTCCTCGTTCAGCACGTAGGCGAGGTAGCGCCCGTCGGGGCTCAGGTCGAATTCCTCGACGTCCCAGCCCGCAGCGTCGGGGGTCAGGTGCCGTGTCTCGTGAGTGGCCAGGTCCTTGTACAGCACCTGTGTGAACTCGCCTGCCTCGTCCGAGAGCTCGTAGATGCCGTGTCCGTCAGGGGAGAACTTCGCGGTGCGAATGCCGGCCTTGGAGCCCTTCGGGTCCACGGGCGTGAGCACGCCGCTCCCAACGTCCGCGACGTAGAGATCGCTCTCGCTCACCGACACGTAGCGCTCAACCAGCAGCTTCGCGTCGTCCGCCGACCAGTCGAGCGGGTACCAGCTGTCGGTCCTCGAGTCGGTCTTGCCGCCACCGACCAGCAGCTGCGGGGCGGTGTGCGCGGCGACATCGGCGGTGTAGACGTCGAAGCTCTCGCCGTCGCGGTCATTGCCGAAGAAGGCGACGCGGCGGCTGTCGTGTGCCCATACGGGGCTGCCGTGCACGAACTTGCCGCTGGTGAGCTGCCGCACGGTGCCGTCGGCAGCCCGGTAATAGAGCTCGGCGTCCTCATCGCCGGCCTGGTCCTTGAGAAAGACGAAGCCGCCGCCGGCCGGCGCGGCGCGTGCGACCGTCACCGGGTCCGCGTAGAAGGTGAGCTGCTCGCGCACCCCCAGCGCCGCCGCAACCCGGTGCAGCTGCTCGGTGGCCCCGAAGCGCGTCGCGATCAGCACGCTGCCGTCGGGCAGCCAGTCGAGAAAGCTCGCGCTGCGTGACTCGAGGTAGCGCGACAGGCGCGCCGCGAGCGCCGCGTCCCGCGGCGGAATGTTGTCGAACACCAGAGCGCCGCTCTCGCGATGCAGCGGCGCGGGCGCCGCCGTCACGGCAGCGGCCGTCGCGAGCAGCACCGCGGCGCTGCCCGCAGCCAACTTAAGCCGCGGACCTGCACGCAACGATCGGGTCATGTGCCTAAACTAGCGTACTTCGTTAGGATGTGTACATGCGTCTCCCCTGAGCAGCAGGCGGTACGCGTGAATGCTCGCGTGAAACCCACTCTGCACCGCCACCCGCACGGCATCACCGCGGTCGACGCCGAGTACCTGTACCGCGGCCACGCCGCCGCGCACCTCATCGTGGACGAAGGCCGCGCCGCCTTCGTCGACGTCGGCACCAACGCCTCGGTGCCGTACCTGCTGGCTGCGCTCGCCGAGCTCGACATCCCCCGCGAGGCGGTCGACTACCTGCTGCTGACGCACGTGCACCTGGATCACGCCGGCGGTGCCGGCACACTGCTGCGCGCGCTCCCCAACGCGCGCGCCGTGCTGCATCCGCGCGGCGCACCCCACCTGATCGATCCGACGCGCCTGATCGCGGGCGCCAGGCGAGTGTACGGTGCGGAGCGCTTTGCGCAGCTCTACGGCGAGCTCACGCCCGTCGCGCCCGAGCGCGTGCGCGTGGTCGCGGACGGCGAGCGGCTCACCTTGGGGAAACGCACCCTCGAGCTGCTGCATGCCCCGGGGCATGCCCTGCACCATTACGTCATCGTCGATGCCGCGCACGCCAGCATCTTCAGCGGCGACACCTTCGGCATCTCCTACGGCGCGCTCGATACGGCGCAGGGCGCCTTCATCAGCCCCTCCACGGTGCCGACGCAGTTCGACCCCGAGCAGCACCTGAAGTCGATCGACCGCATGCTCGCGTTGCGGCCCGAGTCGATCTTTCTCATGCACTTCAGTCGCGTGACCGGCATCCCGCGCCTGGCAAAGCTCCTCAAGGAGCAGATCCGCGAGTTCGTGCGCTTCACGCGCGCTCACGCGCACGACTTGGAACCCGCCCGCGGCATCCGCGCCGCCATGCTCGCCCTGTGGCTGCAGCTCGCGCGCGAGCAGGGCTGCCGCCTCACGGATGCCGGGATCGAGCAGGCCCTGGCAGGCGACCTCGAGCTCAACACCCAGGGCCTGCTCGCCTGGCTCGAGCGCACGCACAGCACCCCATGAGGCGAAGCTCATGAGCCTCCCCACACAGCCCTTCCGGGCCTTTCGCATTCATTCCGAGAGCGGGCGTATCCAGGCGCGCTTCGAGAAGCTGACGCTCGCGGACCTTTCCCCGGGCGAGGTCGTGATCCGCGTCGCCTTCTCCGGCATCAACTACAAGGACGCGCTCGCGGCCACCGGAGCCGGCCGCATCCTGCGCCGCTATCCGCTCGTCGGCGGCATCGACCTCGCCGGTACCGTCGAGTCCTCGAGCGACGCTCGCTACAGCCCGGGAGACCCTGTGCTGGTCACCGGCTGCTCGCTCTCGGAGACGCACGACGGCGGTTACGCCGAGCTGGCGCGCGTCCCGGGCGACTGGGTGATTCCGATCCCGCAGGGCCTGGACGCCCGCAGCGCCATGGGGCTCGGCACCGCGGGATTCACCGCGGCGCTCGCCATCCACCGCATGGAGCACAACGGCCAGACCCCGGCGCGCGGACCGATCGCGGTCACCGGCGCCACGGGGGGCGTCGGCAGCTTCGCCATCGATATGCTGGCCGGGCGCGGTTACCGGGTGCTCGCTGTGAGCGGCAAGGCGGAAGCCTCGGACTACCTGCGCCAGCTCGGCGCCTCCGAGATCCTCGCCCGCGGCGAGCTCGACCTCGGCACCCGGCCGCTCGAGACCGCGCGCTTCGCCGGCGCCATCGACAACGTGGGCGGGGAGCTGCTCGCCGGGCTCACGCGCACGGTCGATTTCTGGGGCAACATCGCCAGCATCGGGCTGGCCGGGGGCGCCGAGCTCGAGACGAGCGTGATGCCCTTCATCCTGCGGGGCATCAACCTGCTCGGCATCAACTCGTCGGCGACGCGGCGCGACTGGCGGCTGGCGGTGTGGCAGCGCATCGCGACCGACCTCAAGCCCCGGCATCTGGACCGGATCGTGACGCGCACGATTGGCCTCGATGAGCTGCCGGCGGCATTCCCTGCCTACCTCGAGGGCCAGGTGACGGGACGCACGCTGGTGCGCGTCGCCTGAGGCGCAGAGGCGCCCGCAGCCCGCCCACCCTACCGGCGAGTAAGGTTCGTATAGAATCACCTCCCCCGCGAGGTTCGTCATGTCCGAACAGTCAGTCACTCCCGGCGCGCGGCTGCGGGCCGCACTCGACGCGGAGCGTCCCCTGCAGGTGGTCGGGACGATCGACGCCTACGCGGCGCTGCTGGCCGAGGCTGCGGGCTTCCGCGCGCTGTACCTGTCCGGCGCCGGAGTCGCCAACGCCTCCTTCGGCCTGCCGGATCTCGGCATCACCACACTCAACGACGTCTGCGAGGACGTGCGCCGCATCACCGCGCGCTCAGCGCTGCCGCTGCTGGTCGATGCCGACACCGGCTTCGGCAGCGCCTTCAACATCGCCCGTACCTGCCGCGAGCTGACCCGCTGCGGCGCCGCAGGCATGCACCTCGAGGATCAGGTCTCGGCCAAGCGCTGCGGTCACCGTCCCGGCAAGGCGCTGGTGCCGGCCGCCGAGATGATCGACCGCATCCGCGCGGCGGTCGATGCGCGCCTCGACACGCAGTTCGTCATCATGGCGCGCACGGACGCGCACGCGGTCGAAGGCCAGGCCGCAGCGCTCGAGCGCGCCGCACGCTACGTGGAGGCGGGCGCCGACATGATCTTCGCCGAGGCCCTGACGACGCTCGATGAGTACCGCCAGTTCGCCGCCCGCGTGCCGGTGCCGGTGCTCGCCAACCTCACGGAATTCGGCCGCACCCCGCTCTTCACGCTCGCCGAGCTCGGCGCCACCGGGGTGCGGCTCGTGCTCTACCCGCTGTCGGCGTTCCGCGCCGCGGCCAAGGCCGAGGCTCTGGTGTACGAGGCGATCCGCCGGCACGGCACGCAGCAGAGCGTGGTGCCCGCGATGCAGACGCGCGCGGAGCTCTATGAGGTGCTCGGCTACACTGCCTACGAGCGCAAGCTCGATGAGCTGTTCGGCAAGGGACCCTCATGAGCGAGACCGGAACGACGACGTTCAAACCCAAGAAGTCGGTGGCGCTCTCGGGCGTCGTGGCCGGCAACACCGCGCTGTGCACCGTCGGACGCACCGGCAACGATCTGCATTACCGCGGCTACGACATCCTCGAGATCGCGACCGCGAGCGAGTTCGAGGAGATCGCCTATCTCCTGATCCATGGCAAGCTGCCGAACCGGGCGGAGCTCGCCGGCTACAAGACGCACCTCAGGTCGCTGCGGGGACTGCCGGCCGCGGTCCGCACCGTGCTCGAGGCGCTGCCGGCGGCGTCTCATCCGATGGACGTGCTGCGCAGCGGCGTCTCGGTGCTCGGCTGCGTGCTGCCGGAGAAGGACGACCACAGCGAGGGCGGCGCGCGCGAGATCGCCGACCGGCTGGTCGCTTCCCTCGGCTCCATGCTCACCTACTGGTATCACTTCAGTCACTCGGGCGTGCGCATCCAGACCGAGACCGACGACGATTCGGTGGGCGGGCACTTTCTGCACCTGCTGCACGGCAGCCGCCCGCCGGCGGAGTGGGTGCGTGCCATGCACACCTCGCTGATCCTGTACGCCGAGCACGAGTTCAACGCCTCGACTTTTGCCGCGCGCGTCATTGCCGGCACCGGCTCGGACCTGTACTCCTGCATCAGCGGCGCGATCGGCGCGCTGCGCGGACCGAAGCACGGCGGCGCCAACGAGGCGGCGTACGAGATTCAGGAGCGCTACGCAAGCCCCGCCGACGCCGAGGCCGACATCCGTGCGCGCGTCGCGCGCAAGGAAGTCATCATCGGCTTCGGCCACCCCGTCTACACCGTCGCCGATCCGCGCAACCAGGTGATCAAGGAGGTGGCGCGCCGGCTCGCGCAGCAGGCGGGCGAGCTGCCGAGGTTCGCCGTCGCCGAGCGCATCGAGTCGGTGATGCGCGACGCGAAGAACATGTTCGCCAATCTCGACTGGTTCTCGGCGATCTCGTACCACATGATGGGCGTGCCGACCGAGATGTTCACGCCGCTGTTCGTCATCGCGCGCACCACCGGCTGGTCGGCGCACGTGATCGAGCAACGCGCCGACGGCAAGATCATCCGGCCGAACGCCAACTATGTAGGTCCCGAGAACCTGAAGTTCGTGCCGCTGGACGAGCGCAGCTAGTCAAGCCATGTCCGCCCACGAGCAGCGTTCCGCCGCGCGCCCCGAGCCGGACGCGCTGCTCACGGCCATCGCGACCTATGCGCGCGACTTCACCATCCGCAGCGACGCGGCCTACGACACCGCGCGCTACTGCCTCATGGACACCCTCGCCTGCGGTCTGCAGGCACTCAGATACCCCGCCTGCAGAAAACTGCTGGGTCCGGTGGTGCCGGGGGCGGTGATGCCGGGCGGCGCGCGCGTGCCCGGCACCTCCTTCGAGCTCGATCCCGTGCAGGCGGCCTTCAACATCGGCGCCATGATCCGCTGGCTCGACTTCAACGACACGTGGCTCGCCGCCGAGTGGGGACATCCGTCCGATAATCTCGGCGGCATTCTCGCGGTGGCGGATTACCTGGCGCGCAACGCCGTGATGACCGGCCGCACCCCGCTTAACGTGCGGGCGCTGCTCACCGCCATGATCAAGGCGCACGAGATCCAGGGTGTGCTCGCGCTCGAGAACAGCTTCAACCGCGTCGGGCTCGACCACGTGCTGCTGGTGCGCATCGCCTCCACCGCGGTGGTCGCCAGCATGCTGGGCGCGAGCCTCGAGCAGGTGGTGAATGCGGTCTCCAACGCCTGGATCGACGGCGGTGCGCTGCGCACCTACCGGCATGCGCCCAACACCGGCTCGCGCAAGAGCTGGGCGGCGGGAGATGCGACCGCCCGCGCGGTGCGGCTCGCGCTCATTGCGCTCACCGGCGAGATGGGCTACCCGTCGGCGCTCTCGGCCCGCACCTGGGGCTTCAGTGACGTGCTCTTCAAGGGGCGGCCCGTCGTGCTGCCGCAGCCCTTCGACAGCTACGTGATGGAGAACGTGCTCTTCAAGATCTCCTACCCGGCGGAGTTCCACGCGCAGACCGCGGTCGAGGCGGCCATGCAGCTGCACCCGCAGGTCGGGAGGCGGCTGGGCGAGATCGAGCGCATCGCGATCGAGACGCAGGAGCCGGGCGTACGCATCATCGACAAGGTGGGGCCGCTCGCCAATCCCGCCGACCGCGACCACTGCATGCAGTACATGGTCGCGATCCCGCTGATCTTCGGGCGCCTCACGGCCGCCGATTACGAGGACGGCATCGCCGCCGACCCGCGCATCGATGCCCTGCGCGAGCGCATGCAGGTGCGCGAGAACCAGCTCTTCACGCAGGAGTATTACGCAGCCGACAAGCGCTACATCGGCAACGCGCTGCAGATCTTCTTCCGCGACGGCAGCCATACCGCACGTGTGCAGGTCGACTATCCGATCGGCCACCGCAAGCGCCGTGCCGAAGGCATGCCGGTGCTGGTGCAGAAGTTCGAGGCCGCAGTCGACGCACACTACGAGCCGAAGCAGGCGGCGGGCATCAAGGGCTTGTTCGCCAGCCGCCGGCGGCTCGAGGCGCTGCCGGTGAATGAGCTGATGGCGGCGCTGGTCAGCAACGGCCGCGGCACCGCGACGCCGTAGTCCGCCGACGCGCCCGCGGAGCGACTCAGGAATCCGCTACGTACAGATGCGCGGGCGGCTGCCCCTGGCGATGGCGCTCGTGGATCATGCGGTATGCCGCCTCCAGCTGCCGCGCCTTGCGCCGCGTGTTGAACAGCGGACTCGCCGCCCGCTGTGCCGCGAGCTTGTGCTTGAGGGCCGCCAGGCGTGCCGGCCGCGAGCCGAGCTCGACCGCCAGCGCCTCGTACTCGGCCAGGCTGCGGGTGACGAGCTCGGGCAGTCCCACGGCCTGCAGCACGCTCGCCGCCACGCGCGAGGCGAACGATTCGCCGCTGCAGGTGAGTAACGGCAAACCGGCCCACAGTGCATCGCTCGCCGTGGTGTGGGCGTTGCACGGGAAAGTGTCGAGGAACAGGTCCGCGGCGCGCTGCCGAGCGAGATGTTCGGCACGCGGCACGCGCGGCGCGAAGATCAGCCGCCGCGGACTCACGCCGCGGCACTGCGCCTCCGCGCGCAGGTTGCGCGCCGCGACCGGGTGGGACTCGAGCAGCCACAGCACGCTGTCGCCGCTACGCTCGAGGACGCGCATCCAGGCGCTGAACAAAGCGGGGGTGATCTTGTAGCAGTCGTTGAAACAGCAGAACACCACCGCCTGTCTCGGCAGGGCAAGCTGCTCGCGGCTCGGACCCTCGGTAACTTCGTGGCGCTGGTCGGTGACCTGATAGGTGTCGGGTAGGTAGAGCAGCTTCTCGGTGTAGTAATCCTGATTCGCCTCCGGCACCACCGTGGTGTCGGCGATCAGATAGTCGATGTAGGAAGCGGCCATGGTGCCCGGATAGCCGAGGTAGCTGAGCTGCAGCGGCGCGGCGCGCGCGGCGAAGATGCCGGGGCGGCTGTGCTCGGTGAACCCCTTGAGGTCCACGGCGATGTCGATCTGCAGCGCGCGCGCAAGGCACGCTACTTCCCGATCGGTCTTTTCGCGCACGTCGATGAAGCGCTCGCACGCGGCCTCGGCGCGCCGCCGCAGCGGGTCCCGCGCAGCCGGTCCGAAGGAGAAAGCCGTCACCTCGAACTGCACGCGGTCGTGCAGCTCGAGGAGTCCCGCCATGAGATACAGCGTGGCGTGGTCGTGAAAATCGGCACTGAAGTAGCCGAGACGGATGCGCTGCCGCGGTGCGCGCATCGCGATGGCCGGCGGGTCATCGTCGGCGGGACATTCCTCGCGGACCCACGCGGCGGCCGCCCGCCGCTGCAGTGCCGCCGAGTCCGACAGTGCAAGGGCTGCAAATGCCGGACAAGCCGCTTCGCCGCGCTCGAGACGCGCGCTGACATCCGCGAGCGTCGCGTCGAAGTCGCTCCAGTCACAGATCTTCATGCGCAGGTGCTGGCATGCCCCCCGAACATGCTTGTACTGCGGCTGCAAGCGCAATAGCTGTTGGTAACCGGCGAGCGCCGCCACGTACTCCTTGAGGTCGAACAGGGCCACGGCGCGGTCGTTGTGAGCCGCGGTGAGACCACCGTCGAGACTGATGGCACGCTCGTAGCTGTCGACGGCCTCGACGGTGCGCTGCAGCGCGTGCAGGGCCAGCCCGCGGTGGTGGTGTGCCTGAGCGTTGCGCGGCTCGAGGCTTAGCGCGCGGCTGAAGTCGGCCAGCGCCGCAGACGGGCGTCTGAGTGCGTAGAGCGCGGCGCCGCGGTCGTTGTACACGCTGGCGGCGTTCGGTTGCAGCGCCAGCGCCCTATCGAAGCAGCCGACGGCGGCCTCGTGCTCGGCCAGCAGGCACAGCATGCGGCCGCGCTGGTGATGCGCTTCCGCCATCTCCGGGCGCAGCGCCGCCGCGCGCTCGTAACTCGCCGCCGCCGCGGCGTGCTGCCCGAGCTCGCGCAGCGTGTTCGCAAGATTGAAGTGAGCGTCCGCATACGCGGGATCCAGCGCGATGGCGCACTCGTAACTCGAGAGCGCCGCCCCGTACCGCTTCAGTGCCGCAAGCGCCGCGCCGTGGTTGAGATGCACGGCGGCGACCTGCGGGTTGAGCCGCAGCGCGTGCCCGATCAGCTCCACGGCGCGCTCGGGCTCGCGAGTCTGCAGCGCCAGCAGTCCCGAGAGATGCAGAGCGTCGAAATGCTCCGGATGTGACTCGAGCACCGAGCGATAGCCCTCACCGGCCTCCGTGAGCCGGCCCTGCTGATGCAGCGAGAACGCCTGCAGCAGCCGTTCGTCGGCGCCCCTCACGCGCTCCTCAGCCACGCGTGCCCGGCTGCCGGCGCCGCGCCTCGACGCGCTCGGACTCCTGCAGGTAACGCTTGCGCAGCCGCACCAGCAGCGCATCCACTGCGCGCGGCGTGCGCAGGATCTCCTCTGTGGTTTTGCCGGCGCGTTGCAGGTCGGTGCCGAGCGGGCTCATCTGCAGCTGCAGCAGCACGACGTCGAAGCGCGCCTCGAGCCAGCCCAGCCGCCAGTGCCAGTCGGTATAGCAGAGCCAGCTGCGCTCGTTAAAGGCGCGCACCGTCGCCGGATCCTGCCAGGCGCCGTGGCTGAGATCGTAGGGCACCAGTATCTCGAACACGCCACCGGGCCTGAGCAGCCGCAGCACGTTGGTCATCGCGGTGGCAAGGTCGCGGACGTGCCCGAGCACGTCGCGTGCGAGCGCCCGCTCGAACATCTCCTCGGCGAACGTGACACGCCCGAAGCGCGCCGTCTCGACGTTCGCGCCGATGAGCGCGGGGGACGCGATATCGGCCACCGCGTCGGGCCTCCAGGCGGGATTGCTGTCGAGGTTGAAGCAGTCGCTGCGGTAGTCGTTGCCGCTGCCCAAGTGCAGCGTCTCGGGAGGCGGCGCCACTGCGGCCGAGAGCTCGCGCGGCGCGCCACTGCCCTCGGGAGCGAGCTCCAGGGCGGCAGCGAGAATGTCCTGCTGGCGGCGGCGGGCGAAGATGCGCTGGCCGCGTGCGGCGAGCGCGTAGCGCCGCTCCGGATCCTGCAGCAGCGCAACGCAGGCCTCGACCAGGCTCTCGTACGGCACTGCGTGCATCGCCTCGCGCAGATCGGCCTCGACGTAAGTCTCCGGTCCGCACTCGGCAACCACCGCCTTGGCGTTGGCGAACAGATAGGCGGCGCGCACCACCTCGAAGATCTTGGCCGGGTAGTAGTGCACGCTCAGCACCAGCTTGGCGCGGCCGATGGCGCGGTCGCGCTCCTCGCCGTACACGCCGAACAGGCCCAGCACTTTGAGCCCGCGCGCGGTCAGTGCGTCCAGGATCTGCTGCCGGCGCTCGTTGACGGAGCCGTAGAAGAGGACGTCGATGTCTTCGGCCTGGGGGGCGATGCGCACGAGC
>JASHTN010000032.1 GCA_030040525.1 Gammaproteobacteria bacterium
GAATGAGCTTGGCTTCGCTCACCATGGTGGGCGCGTCGTACATGTTCTCGAACGCGGCATTCACAACAACTTGCGCAAGCGCGTGGCAATGAGTCTCGGCATCTTCCGCCGAGTTGGTGGCTGGATTGGGTTCTGTCCACGCCACTCCGGCGAAGAGGAGAATGCTTACCGCAAAGAATAATTTCATCCAAAGGCCGCGCAACGTCGTGCTCCAAACCGTACGAACCTGCTGCAATGATAACAGCCTGCCTGCTCGGATCGCATCGTCGTGTCTGCCGTTGTCTGTCGATCCGTACAAGTAGAACAGCGGCTTCAGCTGCGCGCGGTGCGCAGCACGGCCGGGCGGTAGTCAGCAGGCACAGGTACCGACCCGCAGGCTGCGAGTGACGGTCAGTCTGGAATCCAACCGCGGCCTTCACGACCAACCCACAGCTGTGAGGCTGACAGGTCGATGTGCGGTGTCGCCGGTTGCCGGGCGGGTCGTAGCCTCAGCAATTGAGCCGCAGGTGAGCGTGGCGATCGGGATCGCATCCCCGCCTTCGGCGAAGCGCCGCCACTGTGGGCACCTCGTACCGCGAGGGGTCGGGTCAAGACAGGAGTGTCGCGGCATTCGCAACCTCCTGGTGGGCCTGACGGCGGTCAGCCTACATTGAGGCAGGCGCGCGCGGCACAAACCGGCAGCGAGCGCCATAAAAATCAGTTGCTTACGAGATCCCGCGCGGCGTCGTACGGTAGCTTGTATTGCCGCTGCGGGCGGGCGTACCGTTTCCGCCGGTGGAGCATCGAGAACACATGGCGGCCGCTCCGAGACTCGAAGCCGAAAAGCGGCTCAATCCGCGCACCATCATGGTCGACCCGCTGACGCCCGTCGTCGGCGCCGAGATCGGCGGCATTGATCTGGCGAAACCGATTGCAGCGGAGCAGCTGGAAGAGATTCGCGATGCGTTCAACGCCTATCATGTACTCGTATTCCGCGACCAGGTCCTGACGCCCGAGGATCACAAGCGCTTCGGCCGCCTGTTCGGCACGCTGCACGTCCATCCCTACAACGCCGAGAGGGCCCAAGCGGCCGGCGCCGCGGACCCGGAGATCTATGTGGTGAAGGCGGATCAATCGTCGCGCTACGTCTCGGGCGAAGTGTGGCACAGCGACGTGACGTGCGAGGCCGAGCCGCCCATGGGCTCGATGCTCTACATCACCAGGACGCCGGAGATCGGCGGCGGCGACACGTGCTTCATCAGCGCGATCCGCGCCTACGAAACGCTGTCTGCGGTAATGCAGGAATTCGTCAAGAGTCTCACCGCCACGCACGAAGGCTCGAAGCTCTATGTCGGCGCACACGGCAACGCGCCGCCGCCCGGCGGATGGCCAAAGGCGACGCATCCCGTGGTCACCCGTCACCCCGACAACGGCAGGCAGGTGCTCTTCGTCAATCGAGGTTTCACGACGCGCATCAATGAACTCTCGCCCGAGGAAAGCGCCGCGCTCCTCGAGTTCCTCTACCGGCACCTCGAAAGCCATCTCGAGTTTCAGTGCCGCGTACGCTGGTACCCCAACACCCTGACTTTTTGGGACAATCGCGCGGTCCAGCATCACTCCGTATGGGACTATTTTCCCCATTCGCGCTACGGCCAGCGCGTCTCCATCATCGGCACACGGCCCAAAGCGTGATGCGCGACGCCGAAGTTCCAGGATTAATCGCGATTTGTCGCAACCGAGGGATCGACACGCGAGGTCCGTGAGCGGCGGGCGGCTCAGATCGCCGCGAACCGATCCGTCGCTCGGACGAGCTCGCGAGCCGTGCCGGGTTCGAAGGCGGAGTGACCGGCATCCCGGACGATGCGCAATTCGGCCTTCGGCCAGGCCCGGTGCAGATCCCAGGCGCTGCGCAGCGGACAGAGGACGTCGTAGCGGCCCTGCACGATAACGCCGGGAATCCTGCGAATACGCTTCGCCCGGTACAGCAGCTCGCCGTCCCGGCGGAAGAACCCGCGGTTCACGAAGTAGTGACATTCGATGCGGGCGATCGCGTCCGCGCTGCGCGCGCGCTTGAATGTCGCGACGTGACTGCGATTCATCCTGAGATAGCTCGTCGCCGCTTCCCATATGGCCCAGGCCCGGGCCGCACGCGAGCGGATTCGGCGGTCAGGGCTCGTGAGACGCCTGTAATACGCACCCACCATATCGTGCCGCTCCCGCGGGGGAATCACCGCTACGTACTCCTCCCACAGATCCGGATAGAGAGCTGCGGTCCCCCAGGGGTCCTGATAAAACCAGTCGATCTCCGCCCTGCGCGCCAGGAAAATGCCGCGCAGCACGAGCGCCGTGACCCGCTGCGGATGTGTCTCGGCATAGGCCAGGGCGAGAGTCGATCCCCACGAGCCGCCGAAAACCACCCAGCGATCGATCACCAGATGCTTGCGCAGAGTCTCGATGTCTGCCACCAGATCCCACGTGGTATTGTCGATGAGACTGGCGCGCGGGCGGCTCTTTCCCGAGCCCCGCTGATCGAACAGGACCAGACGATATTTCGCCGGGTTGAAGAACCGGCGCATCCTGGGCTCGGTGCCACCACCCGGGCCACCGTGCAGGAACACGGCAGGCGTGCCTTTGGGGTTGCCGCTTTCCTCGAAGTACAGAGTGTGTTTGCCGCCGCCCACTTCGAGATAACCGAGGCGGTACGCGCCGAAGGGCGGATATAAGACGTCGGACGCGGTCCGGGATCGCGCAGCCACGGGAGTCCTCTCATGCAGCAGCCGAGGCAGGCGATCTTACGACCTTTGTAACCGTGGCTGGGCGCCACCAGGGCATGGGAGACTATGCCGCTGACTCGACACGGAGCGCCCATGTGACCCATGGTAATTCCCTGTGGCTCGCAACCGCCCTGTGCGCGGCCTGCACGGCGACCGGCGCACCTGCGCGTGCGCCGCAGGCGGAGATCCGCACCTCGGATGTCGATCTCTTCTACCGCGTGTACGACGCCGCCGGAGCGGCGCCGACGGCCCCGGAGTTACAGGCCGGTTACCTCGATGCCGGCAGCGACGGCGTGCGGCAGTTCATTCCCGACCGCATCCGCTCGGCCGATGCGCTGGCGAAGACGATCGCTTCTCACCGCGAGGTGTACGAAGGCGCGCGTAAGTGCGCGGCGACCCTGCCCGCTGTCCGCACGCGCCTGCAGCAGGTGTTTGCAGAGCTCGCGAAGCTCGATCCCGAAGCCCGGTTTCCACCGGTGATCGTGCTCATCGGGCGCAACAATTCCGGAGGCACCACCGGGCCCTCGGGAGTACTGATCGGGCTCGAGGTGGTCTGTCGCGCGAACTGGCTGCAGCCCGACCCCGCCGACCGCCTGGTGCACCTGATCGCGCACGAGTACGGGCACGTGCAGCAGTTCCCGCAGGGCGGCGAGGACCGCATCCACCGCTCCGTGCTCGCGCAGTCCCTCATCGAAGGGGAAGCCGAGCTGATCGCGGAGCTGACCTCCGGTGAGGCGAGCGAGTCCTACCTGCAACGCTGGACGGGCGGACACGAGCGCGAGATCGGGGACGCCTTCCTCGCCGACGAGGACAGCACGGATCTGCAGCCCTGGCTGTACAACGGCGTCGGCACGCCGCAGAAACCGGGCGACCTCGGTTACTGGGTCGGCTACTGCATCGCCAAGGACTACTACCGCCGCGCGCACGACAAGCGCGCGGCGCTCAGAATGCTGCTCGAGCTTCGCGACCCGAAGCGGATACTGGCCGACAGTGGCTGGAAGCCGGGCGATCGGGATTGAGCGACGGCTTCAGTGCGCCGCTGCCTAGTCTCCGGTCGGAATGATTCCGGCGTTCTCCACCATCAGGATCACGGCGCGCTCCGGCGCACGGGTCCGGTGCACAACCCCTTTCGGCACCGTGAACCCCTGTCAGGGCCTGAGCTCGATCACACGGTCTTCCACTCGTCGTCCTGATCGTGTTTGTGCCAATGGTATTCACCCTGCATTACACGAGCGCAGGTTTAAATGAGTTGCGTAAGGGAAGGATTGCGGATCAGCAGTCATATCTCAGCTCTCAGCAGCGCCTTGACCGCGCCAATCTGCTCCCGACATTCAGTAACTAACCATTCCGCGTCGAGTTGCACCGCAACCAGCGCGCCAACTCGACCTCAGTCAGCGAACCGTCTGCGACGGCAACCATCGTGAGCACTTCATCTTCCTCGCCGGGCTCGAGCTCATGCCCGTTCAAAAACAAAAACGCTCGGGCTGCAAGCAAGGCCGTACGCCTGTTCCCATCCATGAACGGGTGATTCCTGACAATACCGCAGCAGAGCGAGGCCGCTAAATCAAACAACGCAGCCCGCCCGTAAGCGAGCCGGTTCCGAGGCCGGTCGAGTGCGCTCTCGAGTAGACCGATATCACGGACTCCCGCCAGCCCGCCGAATTCATAGATCGCTTCGTCGTGGATCGCGGTGATGATCGCGGTCGTCAGCCACGTGGGCGTCTTCACCGCTTGGCAAGGTCGTTCAAGGCATTGCGATGGCGACGCATGTAGTCACGCGTGGACTCGAGAGCCTTCGCAAAGTCCGGATCGTAAGGGGTGAGACGGATGCCGTCTGGCGTGCGCACGGCAAACAGCTCATCGCCCTCCGCCACGCCGAGCGACTCGACAACGTCCTTCGTCAGGATCACGCCGAGAGAATTGCCGACCTTTCGGACTTTGACGGGGGCTGCCATGTCTGTCTGCGCCGCGCAGAGATTGTTATAACTAATGTTATACCAACGGTCGCCCGCAGTCGAGATGCAGCTCTCAAGGCGGCGGCACCGGTACGAACACGGCAGGAAGCACTAATCCAATCAATTACTTGGCTGCCGTCCCCACCGATCAGCGCGGGTCGGAGTCATCGCCAGTGAGCAGGGCAGTAGCCCCGTCTAGAAGGCAGGCAGGCGCAATAGCGCGGTGTCGTGCAGGGGCAGCTGCGGAAGCTCGTGCCGGCCCAGGAGATCCACCACCTGCTCGCCGTTCGCCAGCATGCAGGAGTTCCCCGGCCGCGACTTCGCCAGCGCCTTGGCGCGCCGCAGCCGCTCGTCCACCCAGTCGACGCTGATGCCGGGCCCCCCATCCACGACCACGGCGGCGATCGACACGCTGAGCAGCGGGAAGTGGCGCACCGTGCCCTCGCGCCCCACGGCGTCGTAGCCGCCCGCCTCGCGATGCTCGGGGGAATGGAAATTGGCAAGTGAGGCGGCGAGCCCCTGCAGCATCTCCGCCAGGCGCAGCGACCAGTCCTGGCTGCGCAGGAAGAACAGGAAGTCGTCACCGCCGAGGTGGCCGACGAAATCGACCCGCGGCCGCAGCGTGCCAGCGATCGCTTGCGCCACGTGCAGCAGCACCTGGTCGCCGCGCCGATAGCCGTAGGTGTCGTTGAACGCCTTGAAGTGATCGAGATCGAGGTGACAGGCGA
>JASHTN010000378.1 GCA_030040525.1 Gammaproteobacteria bacterium
GGGCCGCTGTGCGTGACGCTGCAGCTGCTCGGCCGCGTGCCGCGCGGTGCAGCGCTGACGCGCGCCGGCGGTCGCGCCGGCGACGTGCTGTTCGTGTCCGGCACGCCGGGTGATGCCGGCGCAGGACTCGCGCTGCTCGAAGGGCGGCTGACGGCGCCGCCCGGCGCGGCGGCCTACCTGCGCGAGCGCTTCCTGGCGCCGTCGCCGCGCGTCGCGCTCGGCGAGCAGTTGCGCGGCCATGCGAGCGCCTGCATCGATGTGTCGGACGGACTGCTCGGCGACGCCGGCAAGCTGGCGCAGGCGAGCGGCACGGGACTGATGCTGGAATTCGAGGCCGTGCCGGTCTCCGAGCCGCTCGAGCAGGTGCTCGGGCCCGAGGCGGCGCGCGAGCTGGCGCTCACGGCGGGCGACGACTACGAGCTGTGCTTCAGCGTGCATCCGGAGAACACCGCGCGGCTCGCGCGCGAGCTGCCGCCGGAGCGTTGGAACTACCGGCGCATCGGTGTGCTGTGCGCCGACATGGGCGTCGCAGTGACGCGCGGTGGTACTGTGATGGAGTTCTCGCATTCCGGCTATCGCCACTTCGCCTGATGCGCACCGTACGCGCTGCGCGCGCAGCTCCGGGCGCGTGAGGCTTGCATCACATCGCGCCGCAGGGCCAGCCCTTATCCTGACACTTCGCTCAGCGCCGCAGCTCGCGACCGATGTCACTACCGCTCTCAAAATCCGTGCCGCCCGCGAAGCCCGGCGGGCGCATTCCCGAAAAGATCGGCAAGTACGCGGTGATCAAGGAGGTCGGTCGCGGCAGCACCGGCGTCGTGTATCTGTCGCATGACGCCTACTACGGCCGCGACGTCGCCATCAAGGTCTACAACATGGAGGCCGGCGGCGACGAGGAGCGCGCGCGCATCGCGCGCAAGATGTTCCTGTCGGAAGCGCATCTCGTGGGCATGCTGCAGCACCCGCACATCCTGCCGATCTACGACGCCGGCGAGGAGGGCGGCCACTGCTACATCGTGACCGAGCACGTGCACGGCGCGCGCACGCTCGCCGCCTACTGCCGTCCCGACAACCTGCTGCGCATCGACGACACCGTCGAGATTATGTTCAAGTGCGCCAAGGCGCTGCACTACGCGCATTCGCGCGGCGTCATCCACCGCGATATCAAGCCCTCGAACATCATGCTCACGCAGGACAGCGACGTGCGCATCATCGACTTCGGCATCGCGCTGGTGTCTGATTCGGACATCTCGCGGATCGAGGGCATCGCCGGCAGCCCGTCGTACATGTCCCCCGAGCAGGTGCAGAGCCTCGAGCTCACCAACGCCTCCGACCTGTACTCGCTCGGCGCGGTGATGTACGAGCTGCTCACCGGCTCGCGGCCGTTCCGCGCCGGCAATCTGCAGAAGCTCCTGCACCAGATCGTGTACGCGACGCCGCCGCCGATCCACACGCTGCGCAGGGAGGTGCCCGAAGAGCTCGAGACGGTGACGGCGACCGCGCTGCAGAAGGACCCCACCAAGCGCTACAAGAGCGGCCTCGACTTCGCCGCCGAGCTGACCCGCGTGCACCAGCGGCTGCGCGAGGCCAACGCGCGCATCGACCGGCAGGAGCAGTTCGGCGTGCTGCGGCGGCTGAAGTTCTTCCACGAGTTCTCGCATGCCGAGATCTGGGAAGTGCTGCGCGCCAGCAGCTGGCAGGACTACGGCGCGGGCGAGGAGATCGTCAAGGAAGGCGAAATGGACGACCGCTTCTACATCCTGGTCACCGGCAGCTGTGCGGTCGAGCGTCACGGCCAGCGTGTCGGCGCACTCGATACCGGCGATTGCTTCGGCGAGGCGAGCTATGTGCCGGGCGCCAAGCGCACCGCCACGATCCGCGCCACCGGCGCGGTCACCGTGCTCAGGGTGAGCTCGACGCTGCTCGAGCAGGTGTCGGCCTCCTGCCAGTTGCGCTTCAACCGCGTGTTCCTGCGTTCGCTGATCGCGCGCCTGCAGAGCGCCGAGCGCCCGGCCAAGGCCGCGGCCGCTGGCGCTGCCTAGCGGCCCCCGCTTCAACGCCGCGGCCGCAAGCGCGCACCTGCCGCGCCGGCACTGCACTTGCGCTGCGCCGCCGCGGCCTCCTACCCTGTCGCACCGTGCACGTGCTGCTCATAGAAGACGACACCGAGGCGGCGCGCTTTCTGGTCAAGGGGCTGCGCGAGAGCGGCTACAGCGTCGACCACGCTGCCGACGGCCGCGAGGGCCTGTTCCGCGCCACCGAAGGCCAGTTCGACCTGGTGGTGACCGACCGGATGCTGCCGCACATCGACGGGCTCGCGATCATCGAGCTGATGCGCCGCAAGGGCATCGCCACGCCGGTGCTGGTGCTGTCGGCGCTCGGCAGCGTCGATGACCGCATCCGCGGACTCAAGGCGGGCGGCGACGATTACCTCACCAAGCCGTTTGCCTTCGCGGAGCTGCTGGCGCGCATCGAGGCGCTGCTGCGCAGGCGCTCGAGCTCGCCGCAGACCACGCGGCTGCGGGTCGAGGACCTGGAGTTCGACCTGCTGGCGCGGCGCGTCACCCGCGGCGGGCGCGAGGTCGAGCTGACGGCGCGCGAGCTGAAGCTGCTGGAATTCCTCATGCGGCGCGCCGGCCAGGTGGTGACCCGCACGATGCTGCTGGAAGGCGTCTGGGATCTGCATTTCGATCCGCAGAGCAATCTCATCGACGTGCACATCAGCCGCCTGCGCCAGGCCATCGACCGCGGCACCGACCACCCGCTGATTCACACGGTGCGCGGCTCGGGCTACGTGCTGCGCAGCGACGCCTGACGAGCCGTGCGGCTCGATCTGATCAACACCACGGCCTTCCGCCTGTCGGTGGGCTACACGCTGCTGGTGACGCTCGCAGTCAGCGTGACGCTCGGCAGCGCCTATCTCCTCACCGAGAGCCTGATCACCGACGAGGTCGATCTGATCATCGACTCGGAGCTGAAGAGCCTCGAGGAGAAGTACGCGCGCAGCGGCCTGCCGGGCGTCACCGACGAGATCAATCTGCGCATCGACAGCTGGGGCCGCATCGGCGCCGTCTACATGATCGCCGACTCCAACTTCGAGCGCATCGCCGGCAACGTCACCAACTGGCCCTTCGACGGCATGCCGACCGAAGCGCGCCCGGAGTTCGAGATTGCCACCATCGAGCCCGGCCGGCGCGCCGTGCACCCGGTGCGCGCCGCGGTGCGCACGCTCCCGGGCGGCGACCTGCTGCTGGTCGGCACCGACATCTCCCAGGGGCGGCGCTTCGCCGAGAAGTTCCGCGTCGCGACGCTGTGGGGCATCGGACTGTCGACGCTGGCGGCGGCGCTCGCCGGCTTCTGGTTCAGCTACCGCCTGGCGCGCCGTGTCGATGAGGTGACGCGTACCTGCCAGCGCATCATGGCGGGCGACCTCGGCTCACGGCTGCCGGTCGCCGGCGCCCGCGATGAATTCGATTCGCTCGCCCAGTCGGTCAACCGCGTGCTCGACCGCCTCGAGGATCAGGCCGGCACGCTGCGCGCGACCTTCGACAGCGCTGCCCACGATCTGCGGGCGCCGCTGCATCGGCTGCGCACGCGCATGGATGCGCTGCTGCTGCGCACCCCGCCGCTCGAGCCCGGCGTGCATGAGTCGGTCGAAGCGGCGCTTCACGAGGTCGATCGCCTGCAGCGCACGCTCGGCACGCTGCTGCAGATCGCGCTGGCCGAATCGGGCACGCCGCTCGCCGCGCCGGCCCCGGTCGACGTCGGCGAGCTCGCCGCGGAGCTGGTCGAGCTGTTCGAGCCGGTGGCCGGCTCGCAGGGAGTGGCGCTCGCCTGCCGGCACGAGCCGCAGACGCTGGTGCACGGCAACCGCCAGCTGCTCGCGCAGCTGCTCACCAACCTGATTGAGAACGGCCTGAAATACGTGCCGCGCGGCGGCGCCATCGAGGTCGGCGTGCGGCGCCTGTCCGACTGCGTGCGGCTCACGGTGAGCGACAACGGCCCCGGCATCGCCGCGGGGGACCGCGCGCGTGCCGTGCAGCCGTTCGTGCGCATCGGGCACGGCAAGCAGGAGGGCAGCGGGCTCGGCCTGAGCCTGGTCGCCGCGATCGCGCGCCTGCACCGCGGCCGGCTGCAGCTCGAGAGCAACGAGCCCGGGCTCAGGGTGGTGGTGGAACTGCCTTGTTAGATTGGCGCGCCGCGCCTGCGGCGCGGCGCGCAGGCCAGGCGCTGCGGTGGACTCTCGCTCGCGGGCAAAGGGCGTGACCTTTGCCCGCTGGTCAACGTGCCGGTTCGAGTGCTCCATGCACAGCGCCTGCGGCGCGGCGCGCAGGCCGACGGAGCAGCGTCAGCTCGAGGGCTTTCCGGCCTGGCAGTTCTTGACGAACTCGGCGCGCTGCTTGCCGCTGAGCTTTTTGGCGGTGGCTTCCCGGTTGCAGGACTTGAGCGTCGGGTGCCTGATCGGCGTCGCGGATGGCGCCGCCGGCACATCGCTGGCGGCCGCGACGCCGCAGCCGAGGATCGCGGCGACCGCGAGGGCGCTGCAGGTCTTCATGAGCCGAACTTAGCCGCCCGGGCCTCTCCGCGCTATGACGGCGGCATTAAGAAAACGTCATCCTTGTCGTGCTCGATGCGGGCGTATGCCGAGTGGTTGTGAATCGACTCGAAGTTCTCCGCTTCCACCACGTAGGCGGCGACCCGCGCGTCGCGGTTCAGCCGCATGGCGATGTCGCGCACCAGGTCCTCGACAAACTTCGGGTTGTCGTAGGCGCGCTCGGTCACGTACTTCTCGTCCGGACGCTTCAGGATCCCGTACAGCCCGCACGAGGCTTCGCTTTCGGCGATCTCGATGAGCTCCTCGATCCACATGTGGCTGCGCAGTTTCGCGGTGATGGTGACGTGCGAGCGCTGGTTGTGCGCGCCGTAGTCCGAAATGCGCTTCGAGCACGGGCACAGGCTGGTCACCGGCACCGCTGCCCGCACCCACAGGTCGGTGTGGGCACGGTGCTGCTCGCCGATCAGGCTCGCCTGGTAGTCCATGAGACTCTCGACGCCCGACACCGGCGCCCGCTTCATGACGAAGAACGGGAAGCTCATCTCGATGTGCCCGACGTCGGCTTCCAGACGCGTGGTCATGGCGCCGAGCATGCCGCGGAAGGACTCCACGGAGATCTCGCGCTCGGCGTGCAGGATTTCCACGAACCGCGACATGTGCGTGCCCTTGAAGTTGTGCGGCAGGCTCACGTACATGTTGAAGGTGGCAATGGTGTGCTGCTCGCCGGCGGAGCGGTCCTTGACCCGCACCGGATGCCGGATGTCCTTGATGCCTACCCGATTGATCGGCAGCCGGCGCGTGTCGGCGCGCGCCTGCACGTCCTCGACGGCGTCCGCGGCGGCGCGGGGGAGCCTGGCGGTGAGAGTAGGTGGCGTCATGTCGGGGGAGCCTACAGGAAGCGCGCGCAGCTTGCGTAAGCCCATGTCAGCACGGTGGCGAGCCCGCGCGGGATCCCCCTTCGGGTGGAGCTGCACGGCCCGCGGCCAGGTCAGGGGCGCGGTCAGCCGCCGCCGGCGGAGCGAATGCGCTCCGGCGGGCGCAGAGTCCACCAGCGCTCGATGCTGCCGGCGAGGCCGGCCGCGTCCAGCCCCGCGGCGGCGAGACAGCTGCCGCGCGAGCCGTGCTCGATGAAGCGGTCGGGAATGCCGAGCTGCAGCAACGGCAGCTGCAGGCCTTCCGCAGCCAGCAGCTCCGCGACCGCCGAACCGGCGCCGCCCGCGACTGCGTTCTCCTCGATGGTGACCAGTGCGCGGTGCCGCCGGGCGAGCGCCAGCACCAGCGTTTCATCGAGCGGCTTGACGAAGCGCATGTTGACCAGCGTGGCATCGAGCGCCTCGGCAATCTGCTGCGCCGCTGCGACCAGCGCACCGAACGCCAGCAGCGCGAGCCCGCTCTTGCCCTCGCGCCGCAGCTGCGCCTTGCCGAGCGGCAGGGCGCTCATCTCGGACGCCACCGGCGCCCCCGGACCAGTACCGCGCGGATAGCGCACGATGGCCGGACAGCCGAGTGTGCTCGCGGTGTAGAGCATCTGGCGGCACTCGTTCTCGTCGGCCGGCGCCATGATCACGGTGTTGGGAATGCAGCGCAGGTACGACAGGTCGTAGCTGCCCTGGTGCGTGGCACCGTCGCTGCCGACCAGGCCGGCGCGGTCGAGCGCGAACACCACCGGCAGGTTCTGCAGCGCGACGTCGTGAATCAACTGGTCGTAGGCGCGCTGCAGGAAGGTGGAGTAGATCGCCACCACCGGCTTCAGGCCCTCGGCAGCGAGCCCTGCGGCGAACGTGACCGCGTGCTGCTCGGCGATGGCGACGTCGAAATAGCGATCCGGGAAACGCTTCGAGAACTCCACCAGTCCCGAGCCCTCGCGCATCGCCGGCGTGATGCCGATGATGCGCGGGTCGGCCGCGGCCATGTCGCACAGCCAGTCGCCGAAGATCTGCGAGTAGCTCGGGCCGCTCGCCTTCTCCTTGAAAATGGTGCCGCTCGCCGGATCGAAGGGACCCGGCCCGTGCCATTTTATCGGGTCGGCCTCGGCCGGCGCGTAGCCCTTGCCCTTGCGCGTCACGACGTGCAGGAACTGCGGGCCGCGCAGCTTCCTCAGGTTGCGCAGCGTCCGCACCAGCGCCTTGACGTCGTGTCCGTCCATCGGCCCGATGTAGTTGAAGCCCATCTCCTCGAACAGCGTGCCGGGGAGCACCATGCCCTTGAGGTGCTCCTCCGAGCGGCGCGCCAGCTCCCACACCGTCGGCATCTGCCGCAGCACCTTCTTGCCGCCCTCGCGCAGGTGCGCGTACACGCGCCCCGAGAGCACGCGCGCGAAATGGTTCGACAGCGCGCCGACGTTCTCGGAGATCGACATGTCGTTGTCGTTGAGGATCACGAGCAGGTTCGCCGGCAGCGAGCCCGCGTGGTTCAGCGCCTCGAAGGCGATGCCCGCGGTCATCGCACCGTCACCGATCACCGCGACCACCCGCCGCTCGTCGCCGGCGCGCGCCGCCGCGACCGCCATGCCGAGAGCCGCCGAGATCG
>JASHTN010000379.1 GCA_030040525.1 Gammaproteobacteria bacterium
CCTTCGTCGGTCCGTTCGCCGATGCGCTCTTCGGCATGAAGGTCGGGGAGATCCGCGGACCCGTCAGGTCGCAGTTCGGCTACCACATCATCCGCCTCGACGGGATTCAGCCCGCCGCCGGCAAGACGTTCGAGGAAGCGCGCGCGCAGCTCGAGTCGGACCTGCGGCGCGATCGCGCCACCGATCGCTTCGGTGACATCCAGGAGCAGTTGCAGTCGAAGCTCTCCGAGCCCAACGCCGATCTCGGCGCGCTCGCGCGCGAGTTCAAGCTGCAGCAGGGCGACATTGCCGACTACCTGCGTGGCGAGGGCGCGCCACCGCTCGGCGCGGCGCCGGCGCTGCAGGAGCTGCTGTTCGGCGATCCGCCGCTCACCTCCGGCAAGCTCGGCGGTCCGGTGCTGCTCGGCGACAACGCGCTGGCGATCGTCAAGGTGCTCGAGCACCGCAGGCCCGAGCCGAAGCCGATCGCGGCAGTGCGTGCGGCCATCGTCGCCGCCATTACGAGGGAGCGCGAGAACGCGGCCGCCTCCCAGGGCGCGCAGGCGCTGCGTGCGAAGCTCGCGGCCGGCGGCTCCCTCGATGAGGCGGCCGCCGCACTCGGCCTCAAAGTGGACCCGGCGCATTTCGTCGGGCGCAACGACCCGTCGATTCCCCTCGAGGTTCGCACCGCGGTGTTTGCTGCCGCCAAGCCCGCAGGCAAGCCGGTCGACATTGCGCTGGCGCTCACGACCGGCGGTGCGGCAGTGGCTGCCATCACCCAGGTGCGCACCGGGCCTGCAGGCCAGGACAGCCAGGCGCAGGTCGAGCGCGTGCAGGAGGCGGCCGGGCGTGCGGGTCTCGCGGAGGCGCTCGCCTATGTCGCCGAGGTACGGCGCACCGCCAGCGTGCGCAAGAACCCGAAAGCGTTCGAGTGAGCCGCGGCGTTCTCGCTCTCAGCCCTCGGCCTCGAGCGGGAAGCTCATGCCGACGGTGCTGAAGCCGCTATCGACGTAGAGGATTTCGCCGGTGATGCCCGCCGCGAGATCCGAGCAGAGGAAGGCGGCGGCATTGCCGACGTCCTCGAGCGTCACGTTGCGCCGCAGAGGGGCGACCTCGGCCACGCGGCCGAGCATCTTGCGGAACCCGGGAATGCCTGCGGCGGCCAGCGTCTTGATCGGGCCGGCCGAGATGGCGTTGATGCGGATTCCCCGGGGACCTAGGTCCGCGGCCAGAAAGCGCACGTTGGCCTCGAGGCTGGCCTTGGCGAGCCCCATGACGTTGTAGCCCGGGATCGAGCGCACGGCACCGAGGTAAGTGAGCGTGAGCAGCGCCGCGCGCCGCCCCGCCATGAGCGGCGCGGCGCGCTGCGCGAGCGCCGTCAGGCTGTAGCTCGATACGTCATGAGCCACGCGGAAGCCCTCGCGCTGCGTGGCCTCGAGGAACGAGCCCGTAAGTGCCTCGCGCGGTGCGTATGCCACCGCGTGCACGGCGATATCCAGAGCGCCCCATTCGCGCCCGAGCAGCGCGAAGGCGGCGTCCAGCTGCGCATCCGACGTGACATCGAGCGGCATCGTCAAACGGGCACCGAGGGAGTGGGCGAGCGGCTCGACGCGCTCCTTCATCTTGTCGTTGAGGTAGGAGAAGGCGAGCTCGGCGCCCTCGCGGTGCATCGCCTGTGCGACACCCCAGGCGATCGAGCGATCGGTCGCAACGCCGACGATCAGGGCGCGCTTGCCGGCAAGAAACCCCATCAGACTTCCTTCCCGGCGCGAGCCGCTTCAGCCGTGGCGGGTGACCAGGTGGATGCGCAGCTTCTGGCCGGCGTGAATACGCGTGCGTGAGCTGAGGCCGTTCCAGGCGAGGATCTGCGGTACGCTGCACTGGAACAGCTGCGCGATCTGCGCCACCGTGTCACCGCTGCGCACGGTATAGACGACGCGCCGCGCGCGCGTCGCGCGTCGCGGCTCGCCGCCGGCGAGGCGAATGCGCTGACCCGCATGCAGCGTGTCGCCGGGCTGCATGCCGTTCAGGAGCGCGAGTGTGTTGACGTTCATGCCGTGGCGGCGTGCGATCGCCCATAGCGAGTCGCCGCTGCGCACGATCTGCACGTGCGGCCGCCGCGCCCAGCGCCCGCGTCCGTCGACGCGCGCGGCGGCGAGCATCACCTTGGCCGGCAGCTCGGACGCCGCGCTCGGTACGCTCAGGTCGTCACCCACCGTGAGGCGTCCGGCAGGCAGGTTGTTCAGCTCACGGAGCACGCTCACCGTGGTCGCAAAGCGCCGGGCGACCGACGCCACGGAGTCGCCGCGGCGCACCGTGTAGTGCGTGACGGCGAGGCGCTGGTCGGGTGTGAGCTGCGGCAGATTGCCGCTGAAGGCGTCGGCCGCATCGACCGGCAGCAGCAGAAAGTCCGGCCCCGCCGGGTCGGTGGCCCAGCGGTGAAACGCCGGGTTGAGCTCGTACACCTCCTCGGGGCTGATGCCGGCGATCTGCGCGGCGACCTTGAGGTTGATCTGACCCTCGGTCGCAACGCGCGTGAAGTAGGGCTGATTCGGAATCGGGCTGATCTCGAGGCCGAATGCCTGGGGGTCCTGCACCAGGCGTTTCATCGCGAGCAGCTTCGGCACGTAAGCGCGCGTCTCGCGCGGCAGCCACAGCATCCAGAAATCGACCGGCCGGCCGGCGGCGCGGTTGGCCGCCACCGACCGCTCGACCTCTTTCTCTCCGCAGTTGTAGGCGGCGACGGCGAGCAGCCAGTCGCCGCCGAATTCGTCATGCAGGGACTGCAGGTAGTCGAGTGCGGCGCGGGTCGATTCGACGATGTCGCGGCGGCCGTCGTACCACCAGTCCTGCTTGAGCTGGAAGCGCGAGCCGGTGTCGGGAATGAACTGCCACAGGCCCGAGGCGCTGGCGCGCGAGTAAGCGTAGGGCTCGAAGGCGCTCTCCACCACCGGCAGCAGGGCCAGCTCGAGCGGCATGTTGCGGGCCTCGAGCTGCGTGACGATGTAGTACAGATAGAGGTCGGCGCGGCTGAAGGCGCGCTGCAGGTAGTCAGGATTCGCCACGTACCAGCGCAGCTGCTGGTCCACCTCGGAATGATCCCCATCCCCGAGCCTGAAGCCCGCGCGCATGCGATCGAGGAGATCCGCGTATTGCGCCGGATTCGCACCTCCTGAGCCCGTGGCGGCGGTGGCCGCGGCAGCACTCGCCTCCGCGGCCGGCAGGCCTTCTGCGGGCGCGGCTGTTGCCCCGGGCGGAGCAGCCTCGGGCTGGGCCTCGGGCTGCGCGGCTCCCACCGCAGCAGCGCTCCCCGGGCTCGCCGTCCCGGGGCCACCGGCCTGCGGCTGGCCGGCGGCTGTCTCGGGAGCTGCCTCGAGCGGTGCCTGGACAGGTGCCTCGACAGGCGACGCGACCGTGGACGCCGGCACCGCCGGCACTGCTCCTCCGGCCATCTCCTGCGGGGCTAAGCCTTCCGGCCGGACGGGCGCGTGCGCGCACGCTGCGAGCGCCAGGAGCGTTAAACCGAGGAGCGCCTGAGAGGTGGATCTGATCGCTGCCATCGCTCGAGTACCGTAACCCCTTGCCGGCGTGCTAACGTCCCTGCAGACCGGGCGCGGGTCCTTGACTTTCAAGGGCTACTTTCAAGGGCGCTGCGGGTTCCTGGTGGGAATTTAACCGGTAAGCTCGCACCATTGCCAGCCTTTCGAATGGCGCCAGTTCGCACTTCACACACCGCCGACCGTGACGCGGCTCTCAGCGCCTGGTGGGAAACCCCGCTCGGGCGCGCGCTGCTCGGGGCCGAAGCTGAGCTGCTCGGCGAGGCGCTGGAGGACGTCTTCGGCTGGGAATTGCTGCAGATCGGCGCCTGGGGTGGTGCCCACGAGCTGCTCGCGCTCGCGCGCACGCGCCGGCAGACGCTCGTGGCGACGCCGGGATCGGCGCGCGGCGCCGAGATCATCGCGCGCCCCTCGCAGCTGCCTGTGACGAGCGACTGCATCGACGCGGTGCTGCTGCCGCACACCCTCGAGTTCGCGCACGATCCGTACGCCATCCTGCGTGAGGCGGACCGGGTGCTGGTGGGCGAGGGTCAGCTGCTGGTGCTGAGCTTCACGCCGTGGAGCCTGTGGGGAATTCGCGCCCGCGCCAGCCGCAATGGTTTTCCGCCGGGCCTGCGCCGCGTGCTGTCGGAGCAGCTGGTGCGTGAATGGCTGGTGCTGCTCGGCTACGAAGTGGTGGCGGCGCGGCGCTATCTGTACCAGGGGCCGTGGAGCCGCGCCTCGGATCCCGCCCAGGCGAGCGCGCGCATCCTGCGCCGCGGGCTGACTTCACCGCTGCCGGCAGGCGCCTACCTCCTCAAGGCACGCAAGCGCATCTACACCCTCACACCGGTCCGCTGGCGTCGCATCGAGCGGCCGGCAGTGCTGGGCGGGCTCGTGAAGCCCACGACCCGCTCGCGCGCGTGACGCGGGCGTCGCACGCATCGCCGGCGCCGGGCGCCGCCGCGGCGCGCGTGGTGGAGATCTATACCGACGGCGCCTGCCGCGGCAACCCCGGCCCCGGAGGCTGGGCCGCGCTGCTCAAGCGCGGCGAGCGCTTCCGCGAGCTGCACGGCGCGGAGGCCTTGACCACCAACAACCGCATGGAGCTCACCGCGGTGATCCGGGCGCTGGAGGCGCTGCGGCGCCCGGTGCACGCGCGCGTGTATACCGATTCGGAATACGTGCGCCGCGGCATCACTGAGTGGCTCGCCGCCTGGAAGGCGCGCGGCTGGCGCACTGCCGAGCGCACGCCGGTGAAGAACCAGGATCTGTGGCAGCGGCTCGACGAGCTCGCTCAGGCTCACACGCTCGAGTGGCACTGGGTGCCCGGGCACGCCGGCGTGCCGGGTAACGAGCGCGTCGACCAGCTGGCGAACGAGGCCATCGACCGCTTGCAGCGCGCCGAGTTACGGTAGACTCGCGCCCCATGCGCCAGATCGTCCTCGACACCGAGACGACCGGACTCGAGCCGGAGCTCGGACACCGAGTCATCGAGATCGGCTGCATCGAGCTGGTGAACCGCCGTGCGACGGGGCGCACCTTTCACCGCTACCTGAATCCCGAGCGCGAGGTCGACGACGGCGCGCTCGCGGTGCACGGCATCTCACGCAACGATCTCGACGGCCAGCCGCGCTTTGCGGACGTGAGCGGGGAGCTCCTCGAGTTCCTCGCGGGCGGTGAGCTGGTGATCCACAACGCGGACTTCGACGTGGCGTTCCTCGACGCGGAGCTGGCGCGCGTCCCGGGCGAGACGCGGCGCGTCGCCGCGGTCTGCCAGGTGCTCGACACGCTCGTGCTGGCGCGCGAGCTGCATCCCGGGCAGCGCAACAGCCTGGACGCACTCTGCAAGCGCTACGGAATCGATAACTCGCACCGCGAGCTGCACGGCGCGCTGCTCGACGCCCGGATCCTCGCCGACGTCTATCTGGCCATGAGCGGCGGCCAGGGGCAGCTCGAGCTCGCCGACGCGGACCTGCTGCCGCGCGCCGCCGGCGAGACGCTGCCGCTGGCGGGCGCGCTGCTCTCCGGGCTGCCGCTGCGCGTGCTCGCCGCGAGCGAGCCGGAGCTCGCCGCGCACGAGCGCATGCTGGCGGTCATCGCAGCGGCAAGCGGCGGGCGCTGCCTGTGGGTGCCGG
>JASHTN010000380.1 GCA_030040525.1 Gammaproteobacteria bacterium
GCCGCGCGGCGCGGCAGGCGCAGCGCGGCCCGCGCCACGCGCCCGAGGCGGTGCGCCGCCACATCGCCCGTAAGCAGCGCCAGCTCCTCCTCGGGATCCGGGCGCAGCAGGCGGCCGAGCTCGCGGAAGCGCTCGGCGATCTGCGCATCGCCGCTCACCGTAACCTCACCGCGCTGCAGGACCGCTTCCGGGGTCTCGCCGGCGAGCGCCCAGAGCGCGAGCATGCCGCCGCTCAAGGTTGCGTCCGCGGGTGCGGCGTCGCGTGCGATGGCGAGCGTCACCCCGTTCGAGACCACCCGCAGCCGCGTGAGGCCGGGGATCTCGACGCCTAAGCTCCGGCCGGCAAGCTCCGCGCACAGCGCGCGAGCGCGCGGCGAGCGCGGCAGGCCGCGGTTCAGGAGCTGCTCGAGGATTGCGCTCAGCACGCCGGCGGCTTCCTTCTCTGTAGCGCGCACACCGCTAGCGATAGCCGCGGTGCACGGCGACGATGCCGCCGGAGAGATTGTGGTAGCGACAGCCCTCGAGTCCGGCGGCGCGCATCATCGCCAGGAGCTTCTCCTGGTCGGGATGCATGCGGATCGACTCGGCGAGATAGCGGTAGCTGGCGGCGTCGCGGGCGACGAGGCGCCCGAGGAGCGGCAGGACGTGAAACGAGTAGGCGTCGTAGAGCGGCTTCAGCCCCGGCAGGCGCGGCTGCGAGAACTCGAGCACCAGCAGCTGCCCGCCGGGCTTGAGCGCGCGCCGCATCGACTCGAGCGCCGCGGCCTGGTCGGTGACGTTGCGCAGGCCGAAGCCGATGGTGATGCAATCGAAGCTGGCGTCCGGGAACGGCAGCCGCTCGGCATCCGCCTGCACGCAGGCGATCCGCGCGGTGAGCCCCGCGTCGATCAGCCGGTCGCGGCCGCGCGCGAGCATCGCTGCATTGATGTCGGTGAGCACCACGAAGCCCCGCTCGCCGACCTGGCGCGCGAGCCCCGCGGCCAGATCGCCGGTGCCGCCCGCCACGTCGAGCGCACGCTGCCCGGGCCGCAGGTTTGCGAGCGCAAGGGTGAAATGCTTCCAGATCCGATGGGCTCCGACGGACATCAGATCGTTCATCAGGTCGTAGTGCTCGGCGACCGAGTCGAACACTGAGCGGACGCGCTGCGCCTTGTCGACGCGCCGCACGCGCTCGAAGCCGAAGTGGGTGGAGCCTTCGTCTGCCATCGGATGAAGCGCGGTCTGAGGCCGGATGAGACGCATTCTAGACGATCGTGCAGCCCGCACGATCGCGCCGCACGCGGTGCGCGCCGCAAGATTGAGGTTGCATTCTGCTGCGCGCGGTGCGCACAATCGCCGCCGTTCAGGGGGGTCTTGCAAAGAGGCGGGCCAGGCAGAGATGTCTGGCCCGCTTTGTCTTCAGCACTCCGTTTTCAGCAATTGCCTTGCTGCGCCTGCGCCCGGCGCTCGAGGTAGCGCTGCCATTTCGCCGCGCGCTCACGTCCGAGCTCGTGCAGGTACTTCCACGTGTAAAGCCCGGTATCGTGGCCGTCGTCGAAGACCAGCTTCACCGCGTATTGTCCCACCGGCTCCACGGCCGTGATGCCGATGTTCTCCTTGCCGAGCACGAGCGCTTCCCCGCCCGGCCCGTGGCCCTTCACTTCCGCCGACGGCGAGTGCACGCGCAGATATTCGAACGGCAGCTCGAAGCGGCTGCCGTCGGCAAAGCTCACCTCGAGCAGGCGCGCACCGCGCCGCAGCCGGATCTCGGTCGCCAGGGGGTCTGACATGGCTCGGACGGCAGTATAGGCCCGCCGGGAGGCGCCGCACGCGTGTCCTGCTGCATTGCAGCATAAGGGACTGCAAGCGGCTGTGAAACGTGGGGAAATTCCGATTCGACGCGCAAAAGGCGGCGATTAACGCCCCTCAAGATCCATCGCGCGCCTCTATACTCACGCACCGCTCATCTTCCCGAGGGCTTGGGGCGCGCTTGCCGCCTCAGGCGATGAATGGAACCGACCGACACCGCCAACCCCGACTACTACCATCGAGTTGTGGATTGCCAGTGGGCGTGCCCCGCCCACACCGATGTCCCCGAATACATCCGCCTGATCGCGCAGGGCCGCTTCACCGACGCGTACATGGTGAACCGGCACTCGAACGTCTTTCCCGGGATTCTCGGGCGTGTCTGCGACCGGCCGTGCGAGCCCGCCTGCCGCCGCGGGCGCATCGAGCAGAAGCCGGTCGCGATCTGCCGCCTGAAGCGCGTCGCCGCCGATCATCGCGACGACATCGCGGGCCGCCTGCCGAAGATCCCGAAGGTGAAGAACGGCAAGCGCATCGCCTGCGTCGGCGCGGGCTGCGCCTCCCTCACGGTCGCCAACGATCTCATGCCGCTCGGCTACCAGGTGACGATCTTCGAGCAGTACGGCGAGCCCGGCGGACTGATGCGCACCAACATCCCCGCGTTCCGCTTACCCGCCGCGGTGCTGAACGAGGAGATCGGGATGATCACGGGGATGGGCGTCGACCTCAGGCTCAACTCACCGGTCGCGAGCATGCGCGAGCTGCTCGCGCGCGGTGAGTTCGATGCGGTGTTCGTCGGCTCGGGGGCGCCGCGGGGCAAGGAGCTGAAGCTCCCCGGGCGCGAGGCGGGCGCGGCCAACATCCATATCGGCATCGCCTGGCTCGAGTCGGTGGCCTTCGGCCACGTCGACAGGGTCGGCAAGCGCGTGCTCATCATCGGTGTGGGCAACACCGCCATGGACTGCTGCCGCACCAGCCTCAGGCTCGGCGCCGAGAGCGTCAAGGTCATGGCGCGCAAGCCGCGCGGGTTCTTCAAGGCCTCGGTGTGGGAGCTCGAGGACGCGGAAGAGGAGAACGTCGAGATCGTCGTCAACCGCTCCCCGAAGGCCTTCGTCATCGAGAACGGCCGCCTCACCGGCATGCGGTTCGACCGCTTGGAGTACGAGGTCGACGCCGCCGGCCGGATCACCGCCGAGCGCATCGTCGGCGAGGAGTTCCTGCCCGCGGACGATGTGATCCTCGCCATCGGCCAGGAGAATGCCTTCCCGTGGGTGGAGCGCGACCTCGGCATCCAGTTCGACCGCTGGGACGTTCCGCTCATCGACAAGACGACCTTCCAGTCGACGCTGCCGCAGGTGTTCTTCGGCGGCGACGCGGCGTTCGGACCGAAGAACATCATCTGGGCGGTCGAGCACGGCCACCAGGCGGCGATCTCCATCCACCGCTACTGCCAGGGCGAGCCGGTCAGCGAGCGGCCGCCGCCCGGCATCAACCTGCAGAGCCGCAAGATGGGCATGCACGAGTGGAGCTACGCCAACGACTACACGCCGGTCGAACGGCGCCTCATGCCGCACGTGTCGCTCAAGGAGCGCTTCAAGAAGCTCAATATCGAGGTCGAGCTCGGCTTCACCGCCGAGCAGGTCGAGCAGGAGGTGCAGCGCTGCCTCAACTGCGACGTGCAGACGGTATTCAGCGCCAAGCTCTGCATCGAGTGCGACGCCTGCCTCGACATCTGCCCGGTCGACTGCCTCACCATCACCCACAACGGTGCCGAGGACGAGCTGCGCGGGCGCCTCAAGGCACCGGCGAAGAATCTCGCCCAGCCGCTCTACGTGTCCGCCGCCCTGCCGCAGACCGGCCGCGTGATGGTCAAGGACGAGGACCTGTGCGTGCACTGCGGACTGTGCGCCGAGCGCTGTCCGACCGCCGCCTGGGACATGCAGAAGTCCGAGCTCCACTGGCCGCTGGCCGCCGACGAGGCCGGCACGCTGGCGGCGCGCAAGCCCAAGATCGCCTGAACCGAAAAACATCATGCCTGTAAACAGCCCCGCGGGGGTCAACGATTTCACCGTCAAGATCGCCACCGTCAACGGCACGGGATCGGCGAGCGCCAACACGCTGCTCATGAAGTCGATCTTCAGGAGCGGCATCCCGGTGATGGGCAAGAACTACTTCCCGTCCAACATCCAGGGCCTGCCGACCTGGTACGAGATCCGCGTCACCCGCGACGGCTACGTGGCGCGCTCCGGGCGGGTCGACATCATGGTGGCGATGAACGCCGAGACCTACGCGCGCGACGTCCGCGAGGTCGCCCCCGGGGGCTACCTGGTGTACGACTCCACCTGGCCGCGCCCGGCGCTCTTGAAGCGCGAGGACATCACCGTGCTCGGCGTGCCGCTCGCGAAACTCTGCAACGAGAACTTCAACGGCGTGCGCACCCGCATCCTGATGAAGAATATCTGCTACGCCGGGGTGCTCGCGGCGCTGCTCGATCTGGACGTGGCGCGCATCCGCGAGCTGCTCGCCGAGACCTACGCGAAGAAGCCGCAGCTGGTCGAGAGCAACATGAAGGCCATCCAGCTCGGCTACGACTACGCGCGCGCGAGCTTCACCTGTCCGCTGCCGCTGCACGCCGCGCCGCTCGAGCTCACCGCCGGCCACGTCATGATCGACGGCAACACCGCCGCGGCGCTCGGTTGCATATTCGCCGGCGCCACGGTCGCCGCCTGGTACCCGATCACCCCGTCCACCTCCCTCATGGACGCCTTCAAGATGTTCGCCGACCGCATGCGCGTCGACCGCGAGACCGGTCGCAAGAACTTTGCGTTCATTCAGGCCGAGGACGAGCTGGCCGCCATCGGCATGGTGATCGGCGCCATGTGGAACGGCGCGCGCGCCTTCACCGCGACCTCGGGGCCGGGCATCTCGCTGATGAACGAGTTCCTCGGGCTCGCCTACTACGCGGAAGTGCCCTCCGTGATCTTCGACATCCAGCGCGTCGGCCCCTCCACCGGCATGCCGACCCGCACGCAGCAGGGCGACCTGCTGCTGTGCGCCTATGCCTCGCACGGCGATACCCGGCACGTGTGCCTGTACCCGGCGAATCCGGAGGAGTGCTTCTACATGGCGGTGCAGGCCTTCGATCTGGCCGAGCGGCTGCAGACCGCGGTGCTGGTGGTGTCGGACCTCGACATCGGCATGAACGACTGGATGTGCCCCGACCTCAGGTGGGACGACAGCTACCGCCCGGACCGCGGCAAGGTGCTCGGCAAGGAGGAGATCCTCAGGCTCGAGAAGCTCTACCGCTACTTCGACAAGGACGGCGACGGCATCGGCTACCGCTCCATGCCGGGGGTGCATCCGAAGGCCGCCTACTTCACGCGCGGCTCGGGACACTCGCAGTACGGCGTGTATACCGAGGACCCGGCCGAGTACCAGCTGGTGCTCGACCGGCTCTTGAAGAAGTGGGACACGGCGAAGAAGCTGGTGCCGCGTGCAGTGATCGATGCCACCGCGGGCTCGGATCTCGGCATCGTGTCCGTCGGCAGCTGCGACGGCGCGATCCACGAGGCGATGCACGTGCTCAGGGAGCACGGCGTCGGCGTCGACTATCTGCGGGTGCGCGCCTTCCCGTTCAGCGAGGATGTCGAGAAATTCCTCACCGGCCACGAGCTGCTGTTCGTCGTCGAGCAGAACCGCGACGCGCAGCTGCGCTCGCTTCTGACCCTCGAGACGCCGGTCGACAAGGCGAAGCTGCGCTCGCTGCTGCACTACAGCGGCCTGCCGATCTCCTCGTCGTTCATCGTCGAGGGGGTGCTGGCCGAGCTTGCGCCGCGCCGCCGGACGCTCGAGCAGGGTGCCGCCGCCCGCGGCTGAGTTGCGGAGACCGACATGACCTTCATCGCCAAGCCCAAAGTGCGCCATCCGTCGCTGCCGACCAACGCGCTCGGACTCACGCGCCGCGACTACGAAGGGGCGCTCTCGACCCTGTGCGCCGGCTGCGGCCATGACTCGATCACCGCCGCGATCGTCGAGGCGAGCTGGGGGCTGTCGCTCGAGCCGCAGAACATGGTGAAGCTCTCAGGCATCGGCTGCTCCTCGAAGACCACGGCGTACTTCGTCTCCGGCGGGCACGGCTTCAACTCCGTGCACGGCCGCATGCCCTCGATCGCCATGGGCGCCAACGCCGCCAACCGCAACCTGACCTTCCTCGGGGTGTCGGGCGACGGCGATACGCTCTCGATCGGGCTCGGGCAGTTCTGCCATGCGATCCGCCGCAACCTCAACATGCTGTACATCATCGAGAACAACGGCGTGTACGGGCTCACCAAGGGGCAGTTCTCGGCGTCCGCCGACCTCGGCACGCGCGCCAAGAAGGGCGAGATCAACGTCCAGCCGCCGATCGACCCGGTGCTGCTCGCGATCACGCTCGGCGCCACGTTCGTGGCGCGCAGCTTCTCCGGCGACAAGCAGCAGCTGGTGCCGCTCGTCCAGGCGGGCCTCAAGCACGCCGGCTTTGCGCTGATCGACGTGCTCTCGCCGTGCGTCACCTTCAACGACCACGAGGGCTCGACCAAGAGCTATGCCTACACGCGCGAGCACTACGAGCCGGCGGTGCACGCCGATTTCGTGCCGCTCGAGCGCGAGATCACCGCCGCTTACGGCCCCGGCGAGACGCTGCCGGTGGTGATGCACGACGGCAGCCGCATCCTGCTGCGCAAGCTCGATGCCGCCTACGATCCGACCAGCCGCACGACCGCGGCGGCGCAGATCCAGGAGCGCATGAAGCACGGCGAGTACCTGACGGGACTGCTGTACGTGGATGCCGACCCGCACAAGAGTGCCTTCCACGTGGTGAACGGCACGCCCGATGCGGCGCTCAACAGCATCCCCTACGAGGCGCTGTCGCCCGGGTCGAAGGGACTGGAGAAGGTCCTCGCGCGCTACCGCTAATAGCTGCTGCCGCCGAGCGCGTAGCGGACCGCGAGCTGCACCTGAGTTTCCGTGAGAAGCGGCGGCCCGCCGAGGTCCACGCGGCTGGAGGAACTGCTTACCACCCGCAGCCACTCGAGCGTGAGGCGCCAGTGCGTGTCGGCATTGAAGACGTAGGCTGCGGTCCAGGCGTGCCCGCTCTGCGCGCCCCAGCCGTCAGCGCCGACGGAGTCGACCTCGAAGCGGTCGTAGCGCGCGCTTAGACTGTGGCGCCCGAGGCGCTTCGACAGCAGTGCAAACTCCGCCCGGAACGGCCAGCTCGACAGCGCGCCCGGCCAGTCCGCGCCGGTGGTGGTCTCGCCATCCAGCCACTGCACGATCCCGGTCCAGCCGTAATCGCCTTCGATGCGCACGCCGGCGCTGTTGAAGCGCGTGTCCTGGGAGTAGTTGGCATCCGAGCCGTAATCATTCTCGGGTTCGGCGCGGTTGTCCCAGCGCAGCGCACGCAGCACCACGCGATCGAGGTAGCGTACTTCGATCCCGGCGTAGACGCCCTCGCGATGATCGAACTGCAGGAACGGCTCTGCGCCCCCGAGGGGCGCGGCACCGGGCTGTCCGACCCGGTCGAACAACGGAGTCTGCCGGTCGGTGAGCGCGAAGCCGTCATTTGCGAGCACCACTCCCGCGCCCTGGTCCCAGCCGAACACTCCGCCGGTGACTCCGAAGTCGAAGGCATCACCGCTGTGCGTGCCGAGCCAGTCGAGCGTTCCTTCGACGCCGACGGTGCGCACCTCGAGGGCGAGCCAGCTGTTGATGGCCGAAAAGGACAACGTGTAGGGCGATTCCCAGCCGGAGGCGCGGTTCTCGAGCGAGATCGGCGGGTAGAAGGCGCCCGCCTTGAGGCGAAAACGGTAGCCGGCGAACGGATAAGGGCGGAACAGCAGGTAGGCCTCGGTCAGTCCCACCGGGCTGCGCCCCTGGTCGTCGAACATGGAGGCATCGAGGTGCGCGCTCCAGAGCTCGCCGAGCGACTGGGTGAGCGCGAGCCGCGCGCGCCCGAGTTGCAGGCCGTCATCTCTGCTGCTGAAGCGCGTGGTACCGAGACCGCCCTCCATGAACGACGGCTCGGCATCCGAGCTCACCAGGCGCAGATCGAGGCTCGCCTCCCAGTCGGTCGCGCCGCGGGCGCAGGGCGCTGCCAGCGCGGCGAGAGCGGCGAGCGTGGCGAGCACGAGCGGCGGCGCTGCACGGCGTCGGGTGCGCCGCAGAGCGCTCAGGTCCTGGAAAGCTCCCGGCAGTTGCATGCGCGGCCTCAGTAGTCCCAGGAGTGCGGGCGGTCGGTGAGCGGCGCCGGCTGCAGCGATTTCGCCAGGCGGATGCTGAGCTCGGCGCGATCGGTGTCGCGCACCGTCAGCTCACGCTCGAGATCGGCGGCCTCGTCGCGCAGCCGCGGGTGCCAGATCGAGATCTGATAGCGCCCGTGTGGCACCTCGGCCGACCAGACGCCACTCGCGTCCGTGCGGCCGTAATACGGCGCCTCGGTCACCAGCAGATACGCCAGCATCTCGTCGTGGATGTTGCAGCCGAGCGTGACCACTCCCGCCTGATCGAAGTGCACCGGCGGATACGGCGTGCCGTGATACAGCGGCAGCTGAAAGCGCTTCGCCCGGGAGAACGAGTAGATCTGGTGGCTCACGGAATCGCTGTTGGGGAAGGTCACCGTCGAGCCCACCGGGATGACCAGCAGGTCGGGCACGAACGCGCGGTTGATCTGGTCCATGACGGCACGCACGGGCGCCGCCTTG
>JASHTN010000381.1 GCA_030040525.1 Gammaproteobacteria bacterium
CCCTGAGGATGCGATACGACACGTTGCCGAGCTGGAACACATCGCCCTGCAGGCTCTCGACCGCGAAGTCCTCGTTCACCGTGCCGACGAACTGCGCCTGCGGCTCGAGGATCACCTGGTAGTCGGCGGTGTCGGGAATGGTGCCGCCGGAGGTGAGGGCGGTGAGACGCGCGCCGCGGCGTCCGCGGACGAGGTGGTTGACGGCATCGTGGTGCAGCAGCGCGCCGTGGCGCCCGCGGCGGGTGCTGTACCCTTCCGCGAGCATGCGCGTCAGCTCGTCGAAGGCCGCGCGCGGCAGCGCGCGGTACGGCCAGGCGCGCGTCAGGAGCGCGTACAGCTCGGCGACCGGCCACTCGCGCGCCGCGGCTTCGGCGACGATCTGCTGCGCAAGCACATCGAGCGGCGCGCCCGGCATGGTGAGCCGGTCGAGCTCGCCGCGCCGCACCGCGGCGAGGAGTGCGGCGCACTCGATGAGGTCATCGCGCGACAGCGGGAACAGCCGCCCCTTCGGCGTGCCGCCCAGGCTGTGACCGGAGCGGCCGACGCGCTGCAGGAAGGCGGCGATCGAGCGCGGCGAGGCGAGCTGGCAGACGAGATCCACCTCGCCGATGTCGATACCGAGCTCCAGAGAGGCGGTGGCCACGAGTGCGCGCAGCTCGCCGCGCTTCAGGCGCGCCTCCGCATCGAGGCGCGACTCCTTCGCCATGCTGCCGTGGTGGGCGGTGACGTGCTCGGCGCCGAGGCGCTCGGACAGATGTCGCGCGAGGCGCTCGGCCTGGCGGCGCGTGTTGACGAAGACGAGCGTCGTGCGGTGCTCGGCGATGAGCTCGGCGAGGCGGTCGTAGAGCTGCGTCCAGACCTCGCCCGACATCACCGCCTCGAGGGGCGCCGCCGGGATCTCGAGCTGCAGATCGCGCTCGCGCACGTGGCCGGTGTCGATGATGGTGCAGTCGGCGCTGCCGTCGGGCTCGAGGTTGCCGCAGCCGACCAGGAAGCGGGCGACATCCTCGATGGGCTTCTGCGTGGCGGAGAGTCCGACCCGGGTGAGCTTTCTGCCGGCGAGCGCTTCGAGCCGCTCGAGGGTGAGCGCGAGGTGCACGCCGCGCTTGCCGCCTGCCACGGCGTGGATCTCATCCACGATCACCGTGCGGGTGCTCGCCAGCATCTTCCGGCCGGACTCCGACCCGAGGAGTATGTAGAGCGACTCGGGGGTCGTGACGACGATGTGCGGCGGGCGCCTCAAGCTGGCGCGCCGCTCGTGCTGCGGCGTGTCGCCGGTGCGCACGAAGGTGCGGATCTCGACCTCGGGCAGGCCGAGCGCCTCGAGCTGCGCGCGGATGCCGGCGAGCGGCGCCTCGAGGTTGCGGTGAATGTCGTTGGACAGCGCCTTCAGCGGCGACACGTACACGACGCGCGTCTGGTCGGCGAGACCCTCTGGCTCGAGCCCCGCGCGCACCAGCTCATCGATCACAGCGAGGAACGCAGCGAGCGTCTTGCCCGAGCCGGTCGGGGCGGCGATGAGCACGTGATGCTGGGCGGCAATCGCCGGCCAGGCCGCGCGCTGTGCCGCGGTCGGGGCCGCGAAGGTGCGCTCGAACCAGCCGGCGACGGCGGGATGGAACGGAAGCGGCATGGTCGGGGATTGAAGCACAGAGCCGACACGCCGAGGAGGCCGGCGGCGCAGAATTCACACAGCGTACAGTAGCGGCGCTGGCGGTTGGCTGGCTGAATGGGGCCAGCTGCGCGAAAGGGGAGTAGAGTCCGCAGTCTCCTGGGGTTTGCGAGGGCGTCGGCATGTGGGACGACGAAGTGCGGGACCCGGTGCGCAGCTGGCTGGCCTGGTGGATCGCCGGCGGCGTGATCGTCGTGCTGATCGCCGGCGGCATCTGGTACCGCTACTTCTACGCAGTGCCGGCTCCGGCCGCCCCGCTGGTGCAGCGGCCCGCGCCCGCGCCGCCGCCCGAGACCGGCCCCGCCAATCCGCTGCCGCCCGAAACCAGCACCACCGCGCTACCGGCGCTCAACGACAGCGACCAGATCGTGGCGGATTCGCTCGCCGGGGTGTTGGGACATGCCAGCGTCGCGCAGTTCCTGGTGCCACAGAACATCGTGCGGCACATCGTGGTCACGGTCGACAACCTGGACCGCAGGAAGGTCGCAGTCGACCTGCGGCCGGTGAAGTCGACTCCCGGTCAGACGCAGGTCACGACCCAGGGCGACTCGATGCTGCTCAGCGCGGCGAACTTCGATCGCTACACGTCGCTGGTGCACGCCGTGCAGGCCGCCGACGTGAAGTCGCTGGCGGTGGTGTACCTGCGGCTCTACCCGCTGTTCCAGCAGGCCTATGAGGATCTCGGCTACCCGGGCAAGTACTTCAACGACCGTCTCGTCGCAGTCATCGACAATCTGCTCGCGGCCCCGGACGTGCCGGCGCCGATCGCGCTCGCGCAGCCGACGGTGATGTACGTCTACGCTGATCCGGATCTCGAGGCCCGCTCGGCGGGACAGAAGCTGCTGATTCGCATGGGACCTCAGAACGCCCGCATCATCAAGGCCAAGCTGCGCGAGTTCCGCGCCGAGATCGTCAAGAAGAAATGATCCGAGCCGCCAGCGCGCGGCGCTACGCGAACGGGTGGGGAGATGAGCTACGAATCGCAGGACGAGCATGGGCTCGACAAGCCGCTCGCCAACCTGCGCTCGGTGTTGATTCCGGGCGAGACGCTGGACGCATGGGCGATCCAGCGGCGCGTCTTCGCACTGGCGCACCGGCGGCGGCTGCTCGCAGCCACCAGCGGCAGACTGATCGTCATCACCCGCCACCTGCTCGGCGGCTTCGATGTCGCGAACGTGCGCTGGCAGGACCTCGAGGAGGTCACGCTGCGGGTCGGCGTGCTGGGCGCCGATCTCGGCATCCGCGCGGGCAAGGCGACCGACCTCGCCACGCTCGGCGCGCAGGGCGCGCAGCTGGTGCAGTTCAGGGGCCTGCGCAAGGAGCAGGCGCAGGCGGTGTACCGCATCTGTCAGGCGCAGGACCAGGCCTGGCGCGAGAAGCGCCGCGTGCGCGAGCTGGAGGAGCTGCGGGCACGCTCCGGTGGCATCCAGGTGACCTCAGGCGCGGCGCTGGGCACGGCGGTCACCGGCGATGATGCGGTGCGGCGGCTGCAGGAGGCCAAGCAGCTGCTGGATGCGAAGCTCATTACGGATGCGGAGTACGAAGCGATCAAAGCGAAGATCGTGTCTCCTTGAATAGACAGTTCGTCGAACAGACGGTGCGTCGCGATCGCGGCGCAGCGCGCTGATCCACCGGGTGTGCACAAGTAATCCACAGGCGCTCCACAGGCGATGTGGGTTAGGCTTGCCGCATGGCCATTCGCATTCGGCGACGCCAGAC
>JASHTN010000382.1 GCA_030040525.1 Gammaproteobacteria bacterium
GCGCCGTTCGCCGGCCGCCTCGGCATCACCACCGTGATGCCGGGCCAGTACCTCAACACCGGCGACAAAGTCGTGAGCCTCTCCTCGCTCGACCCGGTGTACGTCGACTTCAACCTGCCGCAGGAGCAGCTCGCGCTGGTGCACACCGGCCTCACGGTGCTGGTGACGAGCGACGCCTTCCCCAGGGAGACCTTCACCGGCAGGATCACCGCCATCGATCCGGCCATCGACACGACCAGCCGCAACTTCCTGGCCGAGGCGACCGTCGACAACCCGAAGCACCTGCTGATGCCGGGCATGTTCGCCAAGGCGGCGGTGCTCGCCGGAGCGCAGCAGCGCCACCTGACGCTGCCGCAGACCGCGATCACCTACAACCCGTACGGCTCGACCGTGTTCCTCGCGGTCAGGAACCCGAGCGGCAAGCTGACTGCGCAGCAGACCTTCGTGACCACCGGCGCGACGCGCGGCGACCAGGTCGCGGTGCTGACCGGCATCAAGGAAGGGGATGACGTCGTGACCAGCGGGCAGCTCAAGCTCAAGAACGGCACGCCGCTCGACGTCAGCACCGCGGCCGAGCCCGCCGATGCGCCCAACCCCACGCCGCAGGAGCACTGAAGGGGGCCGCATGAAGTTCACCGATCTCTTCATCGAGCGGCCGGTCCTCTCGATCGTCGTCAGCCTGCTGATCCTGGTGCTCGGCGCGCGCGCGATCTTCGGGCTGCCGGTCAGCCAGTTCCCGCAGACCGAGAACGCCGTGGTAACCGTCAGCACCGCCTACTATGGTGCCGACGCCGCCACCATCGCCGGCTTCATCACCCAGCCACTCGAGACGGCGATCGCCCAGGCGCAGGGCATCGACTACCTGTCCTCCTCGAGCATCACCGGCTCATCGGTGATCACCGCGACGCTGCGCCTCAACTACGACTCGAACCGGGCGATGACCGAGATCAACACCCAGGTCAACTCGGTGCGCAATCAGCTGCCGCCACAGGCGCAGCAGCCGGTGATCTCGGTGGCCATCGGCCAGACGATCGACTCGATGTACGTCGGCTACTTCAGCGACACCATTCCCGCCAACAGCGTGACCGATTACCTGATCCGCGTGGTGCAGCCGAAGCTCTCCTCCATCGAGGGGGTGCAGCAGGCCGAGGTGCTCGGCGCGCGGCAGTTCGCGCTGCGCGCCTGGCTCGACCCGGAGCGCATGGCCGCGCACGGCGTCGCGGCCGACGACGTCTACAACGCGCTCGCCGCCAACAACTATCTCACCGCGGTCGGCGAATCCAAGGGCCAGATGGTGACGGTGAACCTGGCGGCGAACACCGACGTGCACTCGCTCGATGAGTTCCGCCGCCTGGTGGTGAAGAAGCAGGGCGATGCGCTGGTGCGGCTCGAGGACGTCGCCAACGTCGTGCTCGGCGCCGAGAACTACGATTTCAACGTCGCCTTCAGCGGCCAGCGCTCGGTGTTCGTCGGCATCAAGGTCGCACCCAAGGCCAACCTGCTCGATGTGACCGAGCGGGTGCGGGCGGCGCTGCCGGACATCGCGGCGCAGCTGCCGAGCGGCGTCACCCAGAAGATCGCTTACGACGCCACCAAGTTCATCGTCAGCTCCATTCACGAGGTGATCAAGACGCTGATCGAGGCGCTGCTCATCGTCACGGTGGTGATCTTCCTGTTCCTCGGCGCGCCGCGCGCCGTGGTGATCCCGGTGGTCGCGATGCCGCTGTCGCTGGTGGGCGCGTTCTTCATCATGGCGGCGCTCGGCTACTCGATCAATCTGCTGACGCTGCTCGCGCTGGTGCTGGCCATTGGACTCGTGGTCGACGACGCCATCATCGTCGTCGAGAACGTCGACCGGCACCTGAAGGAAGGCGTCGCGCCGATGAACGCGGCGCTGCAGGCGGCGCGCGAGCTCGGCGGTCCGATCATCGCCATGACGATCGTGCTGGTGGCGGCCTACGTGCCGATCGGCTTCCAGGGCGGGCTCACCGGCGCGCTGTTCACGCAGTTCGCCTTCACGCTCGCGGGCGCGGTCACGATCTCGGGCGTGATCGCGCTCACCCTCTCGCCGATGATGTGCTCGCGCGTGTTTACCACCGAGCAGGAGGAAGGGCGCTTCACGCACTTCCTCGACCGCACCTTCGGGCGCCTGCGCGACGGCTACCGGCGGCTGCTCGCCAATCTGCTCGGCACCTGGCAGGTCGTGGTGCTGTTCGGCGTGCTGCTGCTGCCCGGGCTGGTGTTGCTGTTCATGACTTCGAAATCCGAGCTTGCCCCGTCCGAGGACCAGGGCATCGTGCTCGAGCAGACCATCGGGCCGCCGAACGCGACGCTGCAACAGATGCAGGCCTATGCCGACATGGAGTTCGACATCTCGAAGAAGCTCCCCGAGTACCAGCAGATGTTCCAGCTCACCGGCGCGCCGTCCGTGAACCAGGGCTTCGGCGGCGTGCTGCTCACGCCGTGGGAGGACCGCAGGCGCGGCGCCATGCAGATCCAGCAGCAGCTGCAGCAACAGTGGAACAAGGTGCCCGGTGCGCGCGTCGCGGCCTTCCAGTTCCCGGCGCTGCCCGGCTCGCAGGGCTTTCCGATCCAGTTCGTCATCACGACGACCGAGCCGATCCAGAACCTCTACGACGTCGCCACGCAGGTGCTCGACAAGGCCAAGGCGAGCGGCATGTTCTATTTCATCGACGTCGACCTGAAGCTCGACCAGCCGCAGTCGACGCTCACCGTCGACCGCGACATGGTGAGCGACCTGGGCCTCACCCAGCAGGGCGTCGGCAGCGCGCTCACCGCCGCACTCGGCGGCGGCTACGTCAATTACTTCGCCATCTCCGGGCGCTCCTACAAGGTGATTCCCCAGGTGCTGCAGGTCGACCGCCTGAATCCCGACCAGGTGCTCAACTACTACGTGCACGATGCCAACGGCGGACTGATCCCGGCGCGCACCGTGGCGACCATGAAGACCTCGGTCGTGCCGGAAGTGATCAGCCACTTCCAGCAGCTCAATTCGGCTACCCTGGGCGGAGTCGCCGGCGTCGGCGAAGCGGATGCCCTCAAGTTCCTGCGCAACACCCTCAAGCAGGTCGCCCCCACCGGGTACAACGGCGATTACTCGGGCGAGTCGCGCCAGTTCATGCTGGGCTCGGGCAGCTTCGTCGTGACCCTGTTCTTTGCGCTGATCATCGTGTACCTCGCGCTCGCGGCGCAGTTCGAGAGCTTCCGCGATCCGGCGGTCATCCTGGTGTCGGTGCCGATGGCCCTCTTCGGCGCGATGATCTTCATCAACCTCGGGGTCCGCGGGCTGTCGCTCAACATCTACACGCAGGTGGGGCTGGTGACGCTGCTGGGTCTGGTCAGCAAGCACGGCATCCTCATCGTGCAGTTCGCCAACGAGCTGCAGCGCAGCGGGCACGCCAAGCTCGAGGCGATCGAGGAGGCCGCCGCGGTCAGGCTGCGGCCGATCCTCATGACCACCGCGGCCATGGTGTTCGGCGTGGTGCCGCTGGTCATAGCCTCCGGGGCGGGCGCCGCCGGACGGCAGAACATGGGCACGGTATTGCTCACCGGGCTCGCGATCGGCACGCTGTTCACACTGTTCGTCGTGCCGGCGGTCTACATGTTCATCGGTGCGGACCACGGCCACGAGCGCCGCGCCCCCATCGAAACGCAGCTGCCGCCGCCGGCGCCGGCCACCCACGGATGAGGAGAGCCGCCATGATCGATCTGCATTTCTGGCCTACACCGAACGGACTGAAGATCAAGCTGTTCCTGGAGGAGACCGGCCTGCCCTACCGGCCCGTGCTGGTCGACATCGGCAGGGGTGAGCAGTTCCGGCCGGAGTTCCTGGCGATCTCGCCCAACAACCGCATTCCGGCGATCGTCGACCACGACCCGGCCGGCGGCGGCGCGCCGCTCTCGCTGTTCGAGTCGGGCGCGATCCTCCTGTACCTTGCCGAGAAGACCGGCCGGTTCCTGCCCAGGGACGTGCGCGGCCGCGCGCTCACTCTCGAGTGGCTCTTCTGGCAGGTGGGGGGCCTGGGTCCCATGGCGGGACAGAACGGACACTTCACCCGCTACGCGCCCGAGAAGATCCCCTACGCGATCGAGCGCTATACCAAGGAGACCAACCGGCTGTACGGCGTTCTCGACCGGCAGCTCGCGCACGGCGAGTACATCGCCGGCGACTACTCGATCGCCGACATGGCGTGCTACCCGTGGATCGTGCCGCACGAAGCCCATGGCCAGCGGCTCGAGGACTTCCCGCGGCTCAAGCGCTGGTTCGACACGATCCACGACCGGCCCGCGACGCTGCGCACCTATATCGACGTCCAGCCCTCCTACCAGCGACCGATCACCGACGAGGCGCGCAAGGTGCTCTTCGGCCAGACCGCCACCTCGCACCGCAGCCCCTAGCGCGGAGCGCCGCCGCCCCCATGAGCGCGCGCGCGCTGAGCTTCGCGGTCGCCGACGGCGTCGAGGTGTCGGCGCTGCTGACCCTGCCGGAGGAGCCACGCGCCTGTTATGTCCTGGCGCACGGCGCCGGCGCCGGCATGCGCCACCGCTCGCTCGAGGCCATCGCCGTCGAGCTCGCGCCGCTCGGCATCGCCACCATGCGCTTTCAGTTCCCGTACATGGGGCGCGGTGCACGCCGGCCGGATCCCCCGCACCTCTGTCATCAGAGCGTGCGCGCCGCGGTGGCGGAGGCGGCGCGGCTCGCCCCGGGGCTGCCGCTCTTTGCCGGCGGCCGCTCCTTCGGCGGCCGCATGACCTCACAGGCGCAAGCCGGGACGCCGCTCGCGGGCGTGCGCGGCCTCATCTTCCTCGGCTTTCCGCTGCACCCCGCCGGCAGCCCCGCGGACAGCCGTGCCGCGCACCTCGCCGAGGTACGCATCCCGATGCTCTTCCTGCAGGGCACGCGCGATGCGCTCGCGGATGCGAAGCTGCTCGGCGCCGTGACCGCGCGCCTCGGCGCGCGCGCCACCCTGAGCTGGCTCGAGGGTGCCGATCATTCCTGGCACGTGCCGGCGCGCAGCGGTCGCACCGACGCCGAAGTACGGACCGCCGCGCTGCAGAGACTCGCCGGCTGGATCGATTCGCTGATCTGACTTGTGACCGAGTCGTGCCTGATGCCCGGTGACTTCGCGCGGCGGGATGCTAGTTCGCAGGCGCAGGAAGCGGGTGGGCTTTAGAGAACTCCCAAACGACCTCGTTGGCGTTGAGATCGCGACTCGTCTTGCCGAAGATTAATCGTGGCATTCCCTGACCACCTGGCGAGGTGTGACCTCCGCCGACAACCGCATAGAGCGCAACCGCGGTTCCTTCGCGGCAACCATCGCTTGGGGTCGGGAGCTCCGGTCCTTCGTGGCGCGCATCCGGATTTCTCGGAAGCGGACAGTCGCCGCTCAGCCTCAGGCTCTCTCTGGGATATTGCGAAGGAATGTATTCAGGTCCTGAGCGCATCGTTCGGCGTCGCGAAAAAGAATCGTGCGGAAACCCAGTTTCTCGGCGGCTTCGATGTTCGGTGAATGGTCGTCGACGAATATCGTCGCGGAGGGTTCCAGCTGATGCTGAAGGCAAATGTACTCAAAGATTGCCGGATCGGGCTTGATCAGCTTTACCTCTCCCGATATCACGATCCCTTGAAAGAGCCTCCAGTGATCGTATCGCCCACGAAGATAGGTAAAGGTTGATACAGGCATGTTCGAGAGCCCGTAAAGAGGAACACCGCGTCCCGCGAGTTCATGCACAAGCTCGACCGTCTCTGGTAGTGGTACCAGCGACTCCTTTATGAGCTGGAGGAGCGCTTGCATCTCCTGCACAGGGCGGTTCATGCGCGCTGCAAAGCGGTCGACAGCGGCGGCGTCCGCAAGTGAACCTCGGTCCATCTCGATCCAATCGGGATGTCGGAACACGTTCAGGCTCAATGCGCTCCGGAGATCTTCCTCGGCGTAAAAGGCGTCAATAATCTCTTGAGGCTCCCAGCGAAGCAGAACCCCGCCGAAGTCAAAGATCACATTGCGGGCCACCGTCGAGTTCGGGATGTCCATCATTTGTCAGCGCTGCGGACTACCGCCCTGCGTAGGATAGGCACGGGATGCTGCAACCGTGTGTCGCGCGTGGCGACGGGGATGGCAAGCGCCAGTCGGCCAGAAGCAGTCAGTCATCCCCGCCTCGTCGCTCTTCCCGAAGCTGCCATTCGCGCATTTGGTAATCCAGCACACCGGCACCGGTGCATCCGAATGAAACTCCGCCGACGCATGACTGTCCGTAGAAACACCGACCCCGACCGAGCTTCACACGGGGGCGAAGTCTTGAGACGACGCCGCACCTATATTGGCGCGGAAAGCGGCCCGTCACGAATGAGTGGCGGCTTTGAGTTGGTCTGCGACCGTAGGAGAGGGTCCTGTCAGGAGATTGCGTC
>JASHTN010000383.1 GCA_030040525.1 Gammaproteobacteria bacterium
CGCTGCAGGATGGTCGAGAACTCCTCGATGAACGCGTCGAAGCGGATCTCGAGCCGCGTCACCTGGTCGGCGAAGCGGTTGTAGGCGACCACCGCCGGGATCGCAGCGAACAGTCCGAACGCGGTTGCCACCAGCGCCTCGGAGATGCCCGGCGCCACCTGGGCGAGCGTCGCCTGCTGGATATTACCGAGCGAGGAGAAGGCGCTCATGATCCCCCACACCGTGCCGAACAGTCCGACGTAAGGACTGGTACTGCCCACGGTAGCGAGCGTCGCCAGACTCTGCTCGAGTCGGTCGACCTCCTTCAGCTGCGCGACACGCATCGCGCGCCGCGAGCCTTCCAGCAGCTGCTCGGTGTCGGTGGCAGCCTGCTGCCGCAGGCGCGCAAACTCGCGGAAGCCGAACTCGAAGATGCCGGCCATGCCGGTGGCGCCGCCGTGCGATTCGATCGCACGATAGAGCTGCGCCAGATCATCTCCCGACCAGAAGCGGCTCTCGAAGCGATCGGCCTCGCGGCGCACGCGCCCGATCACGCGCCGCTTGCGGAAGATGATTGCCCAGGAGGTGAGCGAGGCAAGCAGCAGGATGCCGATCACGATCTGCACCGGCACGGTCGCCTGCGCGATCAGCCGCAGTACCGATAGCTGGTCACCCATGGGCGGCACCCGCGGCGGCCAGCGCCTCGAGCAGGAAGTCCGGCAGGCGTCGCGGGCGCAAGGTGCGCGCATCCACGCAGGCCACGCGCACGCTCGCCTCGGTGAGGAGCTGCCCGCCATCGGCCGCACCGGCCGCCTGCCGGTAGATGCGCTGCGCAAACTCGATCGATGCGGGGCCGTCGCTGCGCGGCTCGCAGGTGATGCGCAGCTCGTCGTCGAGTTGCGCCGGCAGCCGGTAGCCGATCTCGAGACTCACCACCGTGAACACGATGCCGGCCTCGCGCAGCAGCTGCTGCTGGGAGTGCCCGAGGCTGCGCAGCCACTCGGTGCGCGCCCGCTCGAGAAAGCGCAGGTAGTTCGCGTAATAGACGATGCCGCCGCCATCAGTATCCTCCCAGTAGACGCGTGCCGCCCAGGCAAACGCACTCACCGCTGATCCTCGAACAGCGGCATCGTGCCGGCGGCGGCCCGTTCCGGGGGCTTGACGCCGAAGTGCAGGTAGGACGCCCGTGTCACCATGCGGCCGCGCGCGGTGCGCACCAGAAAGCCCTGCTGGATGAGGAACGGCTCGATCACATCCTCGAGCGTACCGCGCTCCTCGCCGAGCGCCGCCGCCAGGCTGTCGATGCCTACCGGGCCGCCGTCGAAGCGCTCGATGATCGCTGCCAGGAGCTTGCGATCCAGGGTATCGAACCCCTGGCCGTCCACTTCGAGCAGGTCGAGCGCCGCGTCCGCGACCGCGGCATCGATGCGGCCGTGCGAGCGCACCTGGGCGTAGTCGCGTACCCGCCGCAGCAGGCGGTTGGCGATGCGCGGCGTGCCCCGCGAGCGCTGCGCGATGCGCTGCGTGCCGCCCGGCTCGATGCTGACGCCGAGGATCGCAGCCGAGCGGACCACGATCTTCTCCAGGTCCTCGACCGCGTAGAACTCGAGCCGCTGCACGATGCCGAAGCGATCACGCAGCGGCGAGGTGAGCAGCCCGGCGCGCGTGGTCGCGCCGACCAGGGTGAAGGGCGGCAGGTTCAGCTTGATCGAGCGCGCCGCCGGACCCTCGCCGATCATGATATCGAGCTGGTAGTCCTCCATCGCCGGATACAGCACCTCCTCGACCACGGGCGCGAGGCGATGAATCTCGTCGATGAACAGCACGTCGCGCGGCTGCAGGTTGGTGAGCAGCGCCGCCAGGTCGCCCGGACGCTCGAGCACGGGGCCCGAGGTCTGGCGCATGCTCACGCCGAGCTCGGCCGCGATGATGTGCGCCAGCGTCGTCTTGCCCAGGCCCGGCGGCCCGAAGATCAGCACATGATCGAGCGCCTCGCCGCGCTGCGCGGCCGCGCTGATGAAGATCTCCAGTTGCGTCTTGACCGGCGCCTGGCCGACGTACTCCGACAGCCGTCGCGGGCGGATGGCCCGCTCGGCCGCCTCTTCCTCGCTGCCGGCGTTGCTGTTGATGATGCGTTCGGCTGTCACGCTCTACTCCCGCGCCGCCCCCTGCAGCGCACGCCGGATCAGCTCCTCGGTCGAGTGGCTGCCGGGGCCGGCGGCCTGCAGCAGCCGGGTGGCCTCCGCCGGACGATACCCGAGAGCGACCAGCGCGTCATACGCCTCCCCCTCGGGGTTCGTGGCCGTGGGGCTGGCCGGCGTACCGGCCGCCGGCGCTGGCGCTGACCCGGCGAGCCGGTCGCGCATCTCGACGATGAGCCTCTCGGCGGTCTTGCGCCCGACCCCGGGGACGCGTGTCAGGGCGGCGATGTCCTCGTTAGCGACGCACTGGGCGAAGGCGGAGACGCTGATGCCTGAGAGCAGCGCCAGCGCGATCTTCGGACCGACACCCGAGACGCGGATCAGGCTGCGGAACAGC
>JASHTN010000384.1 GCA_030040525.1 Gammaproteobacteria bacterium
GGCACGCGCGCCACGTGGTGGATGAGCGTCGCGAGGTCGACCTGCGCGCCATCCGGCATCGCACCGGCGTAGGCGTTGACGTTCTGGCCGAGGAGCGTGACCTCGCCCACCCCCTGGGCGGCGAGCTGCCGCACCTCCCCGAGCACCGAGTCGAAGCCGCGGCTCACCTCCTCGCCGCGCGTGTACGGCACGATGCAAAAGCTGCAGTACTTGCTGCAGCCCTCCATCACCGACACATAGGCGCGCGCGCCCTCGGCGCGCGGCGCGGGCAGCGAGTCGAATTTCTCGATCTCCGGAAAGCTGACATCGACGACGGCACGGCCGCTGCGGCGCCGCTCGGCGATCATCTGCGGCAGCCGGTGGAGTGTCTGCGGGCCGAACACGAGGTCGACGAACGGCGCGCGCTCGGTGATCGCCTCACCCTCCTGGCTCGCGACGCAGCCGCCGACGCCGATCAGCACGCCGGGGCGGCGCGCCTTCAGCCGCCGCCATTCCCCGAGGAGCGAGAACACCTTCTCCTGCGCCTTCTCGCGCACCGAGCAGGTGTTCATGAGCAGCACGTCAGCCACCGCTGGATCGTCAGTGGCCGTCAGCTCCCCGCCCGCGTGCAGTACGTCCGCCATGCGTGCGGAGTCGTACTCGTTCATCTGACAGCCGAAGGTCTTGATGAAATAGTGGCCGGGCATAGGAGCTGACTGGGCGAAATTCTACGGCCTCGACATGAAGGCCGCACGACTGAGTTCCGCGGAGGCCAGCGAATTCTGAATTAAAAATATCTAGTCCTCTCAGGGCGTTGTGAGCATCGGCCGCCGGCATTGCCGAAGGCAGGTGGTCCGGGGGCGTGGACGCTCCCATACTTGAGTTTGTCAGGGGGTGCTCAGGGGGGTGCCATGCATCTGACGACCCGGCTCCGGCGTGCCGTGCCGGAGCATTCTCCCGCCCCGCGCGGGGCGGCGCTCTCGACACCCTTGCTCGCCCCGTTGCTGCTCGCGGCCATCTTCAGTGCCCCCACAATCGCCGCTGCGGCTCCCGCTGCGCCGCCCCCGGCGGAGGTGTTCGGCGCAGTGCCGCAAACCGCCGCCGTGGTGATGACTCCGGACGGCAAGCGGCTCGCCTGGCTCGATCAGCGCTTTGCCAAGCCCCGCGTCGTCATGGTCGACATCGCGGCGCGCAAGGAGCTGCGCATCCTCGCCCTGCCGGAGAACCTGACCGTTCGCAGCCTGCTGTGGAACGACAACGAGACGCTGATCGTGCTGTTGAGCGAGACCCAGGCTCCGGCGAACGAATCACAGAGATCCCGTCAGTACCTGGTAAACATCGCCTACGATGCGAGTGGCGGCGACGGTCGCCTGCTGCCCTCGAGTACGGACAAGGCCAATGCGTGGTCGGCGTCGATGACGTCGATCGTGCGCGCGAACCTCAGCAGGCCGCACACCGTCATCATGTGGAGCCGCTCGACCCGCCATTGCCCGAACGGCGGCAGCTGCCTGATCGAGGTCGACACGAGCAGCGGGGATGCCACGGTCATCAAGTATGCGAACGAGCACACGGTCGGCTGGATCGTCGGGCGCGACGGGGTACCGGTCGCGCGCGAGGACTGGGACTGGAAAGCGCGTGCCTACCGCGTCTACGCCCTCTCCGGCGAGAACATCCGGGAGATCCTGCGCAGGGACGATAGCGAGCCTCCGAGGCTCGCGGGCATTCTGCCGGACAACTCCGCGCTCGTATTGTTGACGCCGAACGGACACGCTCATCAGGCCGCGTGGGCGCTGCCGCTCGATGGCTCACCACTGCGGCTGCTGGCCGAGGACCCGGACGCCGACATCACCGGTACCTACTCGGACAGCAACACTGGAGCGATCGTTGGCGTGTACGCGAGTGGCTCGGAGACGCGCGTCAACTGGCTGGATCCCGAGGCGCGCCAGCGCGCCGAGATCGTGCAGCGTGCGTTCCCCGGCAAGACGGCTCGCGTCGTTGGCTGGTCCCCGGACGGCGTCCGGGTGCTGGCCGAGGTGCAGTCACGGTCGTCGGCGCCGGTTTATTACCTCATCGACTTCTCGACGCATCGCGCGGATATCGCGGCGGACACTTATCCGGCGCTCGAGAACGTGCCGCTCGGCGAGCTCAAGGAGCTCACCTACAAGGCGCGCGACGGCACCGCGATCCCCGCATACCTGACGCTTCCGCCCGGCAAGCCGGCAGGCCCAGTTCCCCTGGTCGTCCTGCCCCACAGCGGTCCGGGCTCGCGCGATTACCCCGTGTTCGACTGGTTCGTCCAGTTCCTGGCGACGCGCGGCTACGCCGTGCTGCAGCCGCAGTTCCGGGGCTCGATCGGATTCGGCGCGGCGTTCGAGAAGGCCGGCTACCGCCAGTGGGGCGGCCTGATGCAGGATGACGTCACCGACGGCGTGCAGGCCATGATTGATGAGGGAATCGCTGACCCGCACCACATCGCGATCGTCGGCTTTTACTATGGCGGCTATGCCGCCCTCGCCGGCGCGGCGTTCACGCCGACCCTCTACTCGTGCGCTGTCAGCGTGAACGGCATCTCGGACCTGGTGAGCCTTGTGAAGGACCTGGCTCCGACCTCCGACTTCGCCTTCGGTATGCGCTTGGTCACCTCACAGCAAGCGGGGATCAAGGAGCGCATCGGCTCGGTCACTGATTCCGCGATCAGAAACAGGTCGCCCATCAACGCCGTCGCAGCGGTCAGGATTCCGATCCTCATTGCTTACGGCACCGGCGCACAGAGCGCGCAGTCCGAGCACATGGCGGACGCCCTGCGCAGGGCAGACAAGCCGGTCACCCTCCTCAAGCTGCCGCAGGAGGATTACTGGATGTCGAGCTCGGAGGCGCGCGTGCAGCTGCTCAAGGCGGTCGAGAGCTTCCTGCACGATCACATCTAGATGCATCCAGGTGTAGATGCACCTGGATGCCCGGGTCGCCGCAGGCGGGCCGGTAGCCGCTAGAACGGAATATCGTCGTCGAACTCCTCGCCGCCCCGGCCGCCGCCGCCGCCCGACTCCTCCGAGGAGGCGGGCGCACCGCCACCGCGCGCGCCGGACTCGGACCCGCCGCCTGCACCTCCGGGCGCACCGCCCGCGCCGCCGCGGGAGCCGAGCATCTGCAGGTCGTTGCCGATGATCTCGGTCGAGTAACGCTCGTTGCCCTGCTTGTCCTGCCACTTGCGGGTGCGCAGGCTCCCCTCGATGTAGACCTGCGAGCCCTTGCGCAGGTACTCGCCCGCGACTTCCGCGAGTCGCCCGAAGAAGGCGACGCGGTGCCACTCGGTGCGCTCCTGCTGCTCGCCGCTCTGCTTGTCGCGCCAGCTCTCACTGGTGGCGACGCGCAGATTCGCCACGGTCGTGCCCGAGGGCATCGCGCGAGTCTCGGGGTCAGCTCCCAGGTTGCCGATCAGAATGACCTTATTGACGCCGCGCGCCATGGTTGCAAAGCCCTCGTGTAATCCCCGGGCGCGCAATATAAGCGCCGGCGTGCAACCGCGGCTAGGCCGATTTTCGTCAGCCTTTGCCGCGGATCTTCGCGGCCGCATCCCGCAGGATTGCCGCGATTCGCGTCTGCTCCGCACCCGAGGCGCCGCGCGCGGCGCGCAAGGCCTCCCTGAGCTCGCCGCGTGCCGCATCAATCTCCCGGGACTCCTGGTCCTCATCGCCGAAGCCGCCGAAGATCTCGCGCACGCGGCCCATCTTGCGGCCGATGTACTCGAGCTGAGCGAGCATGGCGTCCGCCGCGTCGCGGTTTTCCTTCAGGTACTCCCGTCCGGCGTCCGTGATGCTGTAGAGCTTCTTCGCCCCTTCGGCCGCAACGCTCGCATACCCCATCTCCTCGAGCCAGGTGAGCGCGGGATAAATCATGCCGGGACTCGGGCTGTAGAAGCCGCCCGAGCGGTCTTCCAGCGCCTTGATCAGCTCATAGCCGTGGCTGGGACGCTCGGCGAGAAGCGCGAGCAGCACCAGCTGCAGATCCCCGGAGGCGAGCCTGCGGCCCGCGCGAAACGCGCGACCGCCCATGCCCGCGCCGAACCCCGCGGCAAACATTCCGAAGCGACGGCTGCCGTGGCGGCCACCCATGAAATAGGCCCGGTCTCCACAGTCCCGCGAGCCCCGATGAAAGAAATGTCGATGCATCTCAATTTTCCTAGTTAAGACGACAGATATATCTTACGATATATCCTGTGATAGTCAAGACCGGCGCTGAGCCGATGAGTCCAGGTACGCCCGGTCCGGCAGAAAGGGTCTGACTTGCGCCGGCGCGTAAAATGTCTGGTTCGATGCAGCACATCCAAGTCCGCGGCGCGCGCACCCACAACCTGAAGAACCTCAACCTCGATCTGCCTCGCGAGCGGCTGATCGTGGTCACGGGGCTCTCGGGGTCCGGCAAGTCGTCTCTCACCTTCGACACGCTCTATGCGGAGGGTCAGCGCCGCTACGTCGAGTCGCTGTCGGCCTACGCGCGGCAGTTCCTCTCGACCATGGACAAGCCGGACGTCGACAGCATCGAGGGGCTGTCGCCGGCGATCGCCATCGAGCAAAAGGCGAGCTCGCACAACCCGCGCTCGACGGTGGGCACCGTCACTGAGATCTACGATTACCTGCGGCTGCTCTACGCGCGCGCCGGCACGCCGCGCTGTCCGGATCATGGCATCGAGCTCACCGCGCAGACGGTGAGCCAGATGGTCGACCAGGTGCTGAGGCTCCCCGCAGGGACCGCCGCAGCCCTGCTCGCCCCGATCCTCACCGCGCGCAAGGGCGAGCATCACGAGCGGTTCGAGGATCTCGCCGCCCAGGGCTTCGTGCGCGTGCGCATCGACGGGCGCATCTACGAGATGGATGCGCGCCCCGAGCTCGACGGGCGCCGCCACCATACCATCGAGGCGGTGGTCGACCGGCTGCGCATCCGCCCGGACGCCGCGCAGCGTCTCGCGGAGTCCTTCGAGACCGCGCTGCGCCTCTCGGGCGGCATCGCGCGGCTGGTGCTCCTCGATGAGCCGGCGCGCGAGGGTGAGCCGCACCAGCGGCGAACGCCTGGCCAGGATGGCCAGGCCGGGGCGATCGCGGAGCAGGGCGCGCTGCGAGAGCTCACCTTCTCGAGCCGCCACGCCTGCCCGGTGTGCGGCTACAGCGTGCCGCCGCTCGAGCCGAAGCTGTTCTCGTTCAACAACCCCTCCGGCGCCTGCCCGGCGTGCGACGGGCTCGGCGTGCAGGAGTTCTTCGATCCGCAGCGCGTCGTGCTGCATCCGCAGCTGTCGCTCGCAGGCGGTGCGGTGCGCGGCTGGGATCGCCGCAACGAGCACTACTTCCAGCTCATCCAGTCGCTCAGCAAGCACTACGGCTTCGACATCGAGACGCCGTGGACCGAGCTCCCGGCCCAGGTGCGGCAGGTGCTGCTCGAGGGCAGCGGCACCGAGAGCATCGAGTTCAGCTACCGTGAGGGCGCGCGCCGCACGCGCAAGCGCCACCCCTTCGAGGGAATCCTCCCGAACCTGACGCGCCGCTATCGCGAGACCGAGTCGCCGATGGTGCGCGAGGAGCTGGCGCGGTACCTGAGCGTCAGGCCGTGCCCCGAGTGTCAGGGCGCGCGCTTGAATCGCGCCGCGCGCTTCGTGTTCGTCGCCGACCGCAGCCTGCCTGAGGTCGCGCATCTCACCGTCGGCCGGGCGCTCGAGTTCCTCGAGGGCCTGCGTCTGCCGGGGTGGCGCGGTGAGGTAGCGGCCAAAGTGGTGAAGGGTATGGTCGAGCGGCTGAGATTCCTCTGCGACGTCGGGCTCGAGTACCTGACGCTCGATCGCAGCGCCGAGACACTTTCCGGCGGCGAATCGCAGCGCATCCGGCTCGCCAGTCAGGTCGGCTCCGGGCTCACCGGCGTGATGTACATTCTCGACGAGCCCTCGATCGGACTGCATCAGCGCGACAACCGGCGGCTGCTCGCGACGCTCAAGCAGCTGCGCGACCTCGGCAACACCGTGATCGTCGTCGAGCACGACGAGGAGGCGATCCGCGAGGCCGACCACGTGGTGGACCTCGGACCGGGGGCCGGGGCGCACGGCGGCGAGCTCGTGGCGCAGGGGACGCCGCGCGACATCGAGGCCCACCCCGGCTCCATCACCGGGCAATACCTCTCGGGCCGGCGCCGCATCGAGGTGCCGGACCTGCGTCCGCGGCCCGACCCCGAGCGGCGGCTGCGCATCGTCGGGGCGCGCGGCAACAACCTGCGGAACATCACCACGGAAATTCCCCTCGGGCTCTTCACCTGCGTGACCGGCGTCTCGGGCTCGGGCAAGTCGACGCTGATCGTCGACACGCTGTTCGGTCACGCCGCCGGGCGCCTCAACGGCATGCGCGTGGATGCCGCTCCCTGTGGGGGCGTCGAGGGGCTCGAGCACATCGATCGCGTCATCGATATCGACCAGAGTCCGATCGGGCGCACGCCGCGCTCCAATCCCGCGACCTACACCGGGCTGTTTGCGCCGCTGCGGGAGCTGTTCGCGCAGGTGCCGGAGGCGCGCGCGCGCGGCTACGACGCCGGGCGCTTCAGCTTCAACGTCAAGGGCGGCCGTTGCGAGGCCTGCCAGGGTGACGGCGTCATCCGTGTCGAGATGCACTTCCTCCCGGACGTGTACGTGCCGTGCGACGTCTGCAGGGGCGCGCGCTACAACCGCGAGACGCTCGAGATCCGCTACCGCGGCAAGAACATCCACGAAGTGCTCGAGATGACGGTCGAGGAGGCGCTGCGCTTCTTCCAGAACGTGCCCGCGGTCGCGGGCAAGCTCCACACCCTCTCCGACGTCGGGCTCTCCTACGTGCGGCTCGGGCAGAACGCCACCACGCTCTCCGGCGGCGAGGCGCAGCGCGTCAAGCTCTCGCGCGAGCTCGCCAAGCGCGCCACCGGCCGCACGCTCTATATCCTCGATGAGCCGACCACGGGGCTGCATTTCCACGACGTCGCGCAGCTCCTCCAGGTGCTGCACCGCCTGCGCGACGAGGGCAACACCATCGTCGTCATCGAGCACAACCTCGATGTCATCAAGACCGCCGACTGGGTGACCGACCTGGGTCCCGAGGGCGGCG
>JASHTN010000385.1 GCA_030040525.1 Gammaproteobacteria bacterium
GTGACGGCCGATCGGCTCGAGCTGGCCGTCGCTCCCGCGCCCGGGCTGTGGAGCCTGCGGCTCGCCGGGCGGGTGCGTGAGGCGAGCCTGGATTACGACGCACGGCGGCCCCCCGGCACGCGGCTGCAGAGCGCCGCCGCGCTCGAGGACCTCGAGCTCAGCGCGCCGGACGGCGCTGTAGCGCTCGCAGGTCTGGCGGCCTCGGTCGAGGGCGAGGATGGACGGCTGCGCGCGGCGTTGAGTGCGCACGATGCCCGCCTCACGCTCGCGCGCCCGTCGGGCATCGCCGTCGCCGGCGTGCGGGTCGGCGCGCACCTGGCGCTCGAGACCGCGCGCGGCTGGCGGCTCAGCAGCCGCGACCTGCGCCTCGACGCCGGTGCGCTCGCGCTGCGCTTCGCAGGTGCGGTGAGCGGCACGCACGCCGGCGGGCATCCGCGCATCGATGCGCACCTGCAGCTGACGGGCGCGGACGTCGTACTGCTGCAGCGGTTGCTCGGCACGGCGCCGTTCGCAGCGCTCGGAGCTGTCCCCGGGGAGCTGGCCGCGGGCCGTATCGACAACGCCGACCTCGAAATGCGCGGCCCGCTCGATGAGCCCCTGCCCTGGAGGAGCGCCGGCGCGCGCTTCTCGGGCAGGCTCGAGCTGCGCGCGGCGAGCCTCATCGACCCCGAGCTCTGGCCCGAGATCCGCGGCCTCGATGCGCAGGTCGCCTGGCAGGGCGCGGACGTGCGCGCCGCCGTCACGGCGGCCGAGGCCGGCACGTTCAGGCTCGAGTCAGGCGCGATCGAGTGGAATCGGCACACGGTGCACTTCAGCGGGCGAGTCACCGGCGCAGCGCAGGAGGCGCTCGCCTGGCTGCGCGGCCATCCCGAGCTGAGTCAGTACGCCCCCCGCCTCGAGAACCTCGACATGCGCGGCAATACACTCGTCGATTTCGACATCCGCACGCCGGCGCTGACCGCGCGCGCCGCAAGCCCGCACGCGGTCCACTCGCGGTTCGCGGCGCTGCTCGACGGCGTGCGGCTGCGCCCGGTCGAGGGGCTGCCGCCGATCGACGCGCTGCGCGGCACACTCGCCGTGAGCGACGGTCGCCTGCAGCGCTCGACCCTGACCGGGAGCTGGCTCGGAGGCCCGGTCGTCCTCACCGTCAGCGAGCGGCGCACGGGCGCGGGCGGCGCCCTCGCGGTGAGTGGCCACGGACTCATCAACGTCAGCCGGGCGCTGCTCGCTGCGAGTGCACTGGCACCCGGTCCCGAGGCGCTGTCCGGTGGCGCTGAATGGAACGCTGACTTCAGGCAAGTGCCGACCGCAGGGGGCGCCGCGCTGCGCTGGCGCGCACGCCTCGACTCGAGCCTGCTTGGAGTCGCGAGCCGCCTGCCGGAGCCGCTCGGCAAGAGCGCGGCAACGGCGCTGCCGCTGCACGTGGAGCTTTCCGGAAGCGACGCTGCCGGTGAGCTGCGCTTGGCGCTCGGCGAGCGGCTGCACGCGGTGGCGGCGCTGGCCCGTCAGGGCGAGCTCTGGCAGGTCGCGCGCGGCGCACTCTCCCTCGGGGCGAGCCGGCCCGAGCTGCCCCCCGCGCCCGTGATGCTCGTGAGCGGAACGGTGAGTCGGGTGGATCTCCCGGCCTGCGTGGCACTCTGGCGGGGACTGGCTCATAGCCCCGGCTGGCCGGCACTGCACGCCGAGGTGACGGCGGCCGAGCTCGTCGCCCTCGGCGCCGTGTATCGCGGGGTCAGCCTGACGGCGGACTCGACGGGCGGCAGCGATACGCTCAGGGTCGCCTCGCCGGATCTGTCGGCGGAGGTGCGCTGGCCGGAAATCGCGGGACCCGCGACGCTCTCGATCAAGAACCTCAGGTGGCAGGGACACTCCCTCGGCCGCCTCACGGCCCTGATCAGCCTCAAGGGCGGCAGCACCCTCGAGGCGGCCGATATCCGTCTCAGCGGCTCGAGCGACGAGGCGCATGGTGCGCTGCACTGCGAGGCGGCTGCCTGCGGGCTGAAATTCGCCCTCGAGAGCGCACAGCCCGAAGCGACGCTCGCCCAGTTCGGGCTGCGCGGCGACGTGAGCGCCGCGCACGGCCGGCTCGAGGGCGAGCTGGACTGGCAGTCCCAGGGATCCCTGCCGGCGCTTGCAACGGCTACGGGCCGGCTGCATATACAGCTCGACGACGGCACGACGCGGGTTGCCGCGGCGGCCGAGGCAGCGCCTGCGGCTGAGCCCCTGGCGCTGCTCATCGTGCCGGCGCTGATCGCCGGCACCGGCTCGCCGGAGTTGCGCTTTGCGAGCCTGGCGGCGGATTTCACGCTGCGGGGCGGCCAGGCGATCACCTCCGACCTGCACTTCGACGGCGACGCCGAGATTCTGATGAGTGGCCGTGTGGGGTTGCTGGCGCATGACTACGACGGGCAGCTGTGGATCTGGCAGGGCGGGGAGCGGCTGCCGGCCGCGCTGCGGGGACTTGCGCCCGCACCGAGGATTGCCGCCTTGTGGCTGTCGCTGCGGTCCCTGATCACCGGCGGGACGGCGGACCGCAAGCACAGCGTGCTGCACCTGCGCGGCAGCTGGGACGAGCCGGTCGTGACGGTGAGCGAATAGGAGACGGACGAAAGCCATGAAGGTTGCGGCGCTGCAGATGACCTCCGGTCCCGACGTCACGGCGAATCTCGCCCAGGCGCGCGCGCTGCTCGAGGAGGCGGCCGGGCGTGGCGCGCAGCTCGCGGCCCTGCCCGAGAACTTCTCGTTCATGGGACTGAAGGATGCCGACAAGCGCGCCGTGGCGGAGGCCGACGGCGCAGGTACGGTGCAAGAGTTCCTCGCCGCGACTGCACGGCAGCTGAAGGTGTGGATCGTGGCCGGCACCGTGCCGCTGCAGAGCGGCGCGGATGGCCGCGTCGCGGCGGCCTGCCTCGTATACGCCGCGGATGGCCGGCGTGCCGCGCGCTACGACAAGATCCACCTTTTCGATGTCGACATCCCGGGCCGCGCCGAAAGCTATCGCGAGTCGACGCACGTCGCTCCGGGTACCGGGCCCACGGTGCTCGACACCCCCGTCGGGCGGCTCGGCCTTTCGGTGTGCTACGACGTGCGCTTCCCCGAGCTCTACCGGCAGTTGAGCGCCCTCGGTGCCGAGCTGCTGGCGGTGCCGTCCGCCTTCACCGGTCCGACCGGTCGCGCGCACTGGGAGACGCTGCTGCGGGCGCGCGCCATCGAGAACCTCTGCTACGTCATTGCGCCGGCGCAGTCGGGCTTCCATCCGAGTGGACGCGAGACCTACGGCGACAGCATGATCGTCGATTACTGGGGCCGGATCCTCAACCGCGTGCCGCGCGGCCGGGGGTGCGCGCTCGCGGAGATCGATCTGATGCGCCAGCGCGGCGTGCGCGAGAGCTTCCCGGCGCTGCGGCACCGTGTGCTCGCGGCCGCGCCCCAACCGACATGAGCAACGATCCCCTGCAGATGGCCCGCCAGCTGATGCTCGCACCCGGCGGGCTCGACGACCGGCGGCTCGACGGGGTGTTCGGCGAGGTGCTGAGCCACTCGGTGGACTTCGCGGATCTCTACTTCCAGCACTCCCAGCAGGAGTCCTGGTCGCTCGAGGACGGCATCGTCAAGGACGGCAGCGCGAGCATCGAGCAGGGGGTCGGCGTGCGGGCGCTTGCCGGTGAGAAGACCGGATTCGCCTATTCGGACGAGATCGTGCTGCCGGCGCTCGAGGAAGCCGCACACGCCGCGCGCGCCATCGCCGCGCACGGCGGCGACCGCGCGCTCTGCCCGTGGCGCGTGCAGCGGGGCCACGCGCTGTACCTGCCGGACGACCCGGTGACCTCGCTCGCCGCCGCCGACAAGGTCGCGTGGCTCGAGCGCGTCGATCGCGAGGCGCGGCGTCTCGATCCGCGCATCGTGCACGTGAATGCGAGCGTCGTCGCGGTGCACGAGGTCGTGCTGGTCGCGACCAGCGAGGGGCAGCTGGCGGCCGACGTGCGCCCGCTGGTGCGCTTCAACGTCTCGGTGCTGGTCGAGCAGCACGGGCGGCGCGAGCAGGGTTATGCCGGCGCCGGCGGGCGCTACTCGCTCGCGGAGCTCGTGGCCGGCGACCGGCCACTGGCGCTGGCGCGCGAGGCGGTACGCCAGGCGCTGGTGAACCTGGAAGCGGTGCCGGCCCCGGCCGGCGCCATGACCGTGGTGCTGGGTCCGGGCTGGCCCGGGATCCTGCTGCACGAGGCGATCGGCCACGGACTGGAGGGCGACTTCAACCGCAAGGGCACCTCGGCCTTCGCCAACCGCATCGGCGAGCGTGTCGCGGCCGCGGAGTGCACCGTGGTGGACGACGGCACGCTCGCCGCACGCCGCGGCTCGCTCAACATCGACGACGAAGGTACCCCGACCCGGTGCACCACGCTCATCGAGAATGGCGTGCTGCGCGGCTACATGCATGACCGCCTCAACGCGCGGCTCACGGGCGCGCCGCTCACCGGCAACGGCCGGCGCGAATCCTTCGCTCACATGACGCTGCCGCGCATGACCAACACCTACATGCGCGCCGGCCCGCACGACCCCGAGGAGATCCTGCGCTCGGTGCGGCGCGGCATCTACGCGGTGAATTTCGGCGGCGGGCAGGTGGACATCACCTCCGGCAAGTTCGTCTTCTCGGCGAGCGAGGCCTACGCGATCGAGAACGGCCGCCTCGGCGCGCCGCTCAAGGGTGCGACCCTGATCGGCAACGGGCCGGACGTGCTGACACGCGTCACCATGGTCGGCAACGATCTGAAGCTCGACGACGGCGTCGGCACCTGCGGCAAGGACGGGCAGAGCGTGCCGGTCGGCGTCGGCCAGCCGACGCTGAAGATCGAGAGCCTGACGGTCGGCGGCACGGCCTGAAGAGCCTGAGCATCGGCGGCGAAGATTGCAGCCATATGACCGTGCTGTCGCCGTGGCGCGACGCAATGCGGCGTCACTCGAACTCGGCGCCGCGACATAATGGCAGCAGGCGCACGGACTCTGTGATGGCGGGCACGGCCCGTCCGGCTGTGAGTCCGTAGCGTGCTTTCCCCAGAATCTGCTTCGCGCTTACAGGAGCCACCGCCATGCAGGGCCAGCCGACGCTCGCCGACACCGCGACTCTGAAACTCCCGCCCGAGCTGCTGGCCGCGGCCAAGCGCCTGGGCGGCGACCGCCCGCCCGACTTCAGGGTCGAAGGTTGGAAGCCGACGCTGTTGGAGCGGCTCGCACGCCTGTTCGGACGGGCAGACAAGCCGGTTCGGCCGCCGCTGGCGCACAAAGCCAAGCAAAGTTAGAAGTTTGTTCGCGCGGCGGCCATCCGCCGGTACCACCGCCGCGCCGGCCACGTTAGGATGGCCGGCATGGACCGCCCGGCGCGCCGCCTCTCCCGTCCCCTCTACGAAGGGCTGCCGTGGCTTTACATGGGCTGCGGCCTCGCGGCGCTGCTGGCGAGCTACCTGCTGGCCGCGCACGGCGCGGCGAGCCTGATCGTCGGCTGCCTGGGGCTGCTCATGCTGGTCGGTGGCATCGTGGTACTGCTGCGCCGGCGCGATTACCGGGCGCTGCGCTCGGAATACGCCGACCCCGACGCGCTCGGCCGCAGCGACCGGTCGCAGCCTTAAGCGGGCTG
>JASHTN010000386.1 GCA_030040525.1 Gammaproteobacteria bacterium
AGCTCGGCGAAGATCGCCTCGATGTCGGTCGCCACCGAGACCAGGATCAGCCCGTTGAACTCGAGCGAGCGCTTATCGCGCAGGTAATCGACGATCGCCGCCGCGCGCGTCGTGCCGTAGCTCTCCCCCAGCAGGTACTTCGGCGAGGTCCAGCGGTCGTTGTCGCTCACGTACTGCGCGATGAAGCGGCTGACGGAGTCGATGTCGGGATCGACGCCCCAGAACTCCTCGTCGCGGTGGTTGCAGACCGCGTGGCTCAAGCCCGTGCCGACCGGGTCGATCATGACGAGATCGGACTTGTCGAGCACTCCGAAGGCATTCGACACGGTGCGGTAGGGTGCGTTGGGCGTGGGCTCGGGATCGGAGACCACGACGCGCTCCGGTCCCAGCGCCCCCATGTGCAGCCACAGCGAGGAGGAGCCCGGTCCGCCGTTGAAGGCGAACATGACGGGCCGGAGCTCCCCGGCGTGCGCCGGCCGGCGCGTGTAGGCGACGTAGCCGATGCTCGCCATCGGCTTGTCGTCGTTGTCGCGGATGATGAGGGTGCCGGCAGTGGCGGTGTAGTCGAAGGACTGCCCGCCGGCACTGAAGTGATGCTGCGTGACCGAGCTCTGCGCCTCGGGCAGCCGGCGCCACTCCTGGCCGAGATCGCCCTTGACGTCGACCTGGCAGCAGCGCATGAGCTCGGCCGCCCAGCCTGCGTCTCCCGTCGGCGCCGGGTGCGCCGCGGACGACCCCGACTGCGCGGCAGCCGGCCGGCCGGCATCCGCTTCCTGCGCGCTGCCTGCCGCTGCCCAGCCTCCGGCCAGCACGACCCCGAGACCCACCGTCGCAAATTTAAGCATCACTTGCCTCCACTTCAGGTCGCGCTGGTTCATGGGCTTGTTCGAGGAGCGCTGCCGGGATCGGCGCCAGGCCCGGGCGCGGTGATTTTCAGCGCGCGCTTATACCACGGTCCGGGCGCCGCGTGCTTAGATGCCAAGGTGGCAGAGACCGGATACCCGCGCTCGATCCGCTCCTTCGTGACCCGCGCCGGCCGGATCACACCCGCACAGCAGCGCGCGCTCGACGAGCTGTGGCCGAAGTACGGCTTGCCCCCGGCCCCCGGAGAGCCCCCCGATGCGCCTGCCTTCGCGGCGCCTCTGGAGCTCACCGGTCTCTTCGGCCGCGATGCGCCGCGCACGCTCGAGATCGGCTTCGGCAACGGCGAGAATCTGGCGGCGCTCGCCCTCGCACACCCCGAGCGCGACTTTCTGGGGGTTGAGGTTCACCGCCCCGGCATCGGCCGCCTGCTGCGTACGCTCGAGGAGCGGCGCCTCGGCAACGTGCGGCTGCTCTGCCAGGACGCGGCCCTGGCGCTGCGCGCGCGGATCGCGCCGGGCACGCTCGATGAGATCCTGATCCTCTTTCCGGACCCCTGGCCGAAGAAGCGCCATCACAAGCGCCGGCTGGTGCAGCCCGCATTCGTCGCCTCGGCTGTGGGCGCGCTCGGGGCGGGCGGTGTGCTGCGCCTGGCGACCGACTGGCAACCGTACGCGCTCGAGATGCTCGCGGCGTTGAACGCTGCGCAGGGGCTCGCCAATCTTGCGCCCGACGGCGGCTTTCTGCCGCATCCCGCGCAGCGGCTGCCGACGCGCTTCGAGCTGCGCGGCACGCGTCTGGGACATGAGGTGTGGGATCTGGCCTTCCGCCACATCTGAAGCGGCGGTCGCCGCGCGCTTCCGAGCCGCATCAGCCGCCGGCGCCGAATGCCTGACGCAGGCCGTCGAGCACGAACTGCACGGCGAGCGCCCCCAGGATCACGCCGAGCAGGCGGCTGGCGACGTTCGCGCCCGTCACCCCGATCACGCGCATCAGCGGCTCGGCCAGCCACATGAGCACCAGCGAGATGAGGAGCACCAGCGCCGCGGCGGCCAGCAGCCCGAGGAACAGCAGCGTCTGCGCCGTGACGTGCACCCGACCGAACCACAGCAGAATGGTGGCGAGCGCCCCGGGACCGGCGATGAACGGGAAGGCGAGTGGAAAGACGGAGACGTCGGCGCGCCGCCGGCTCTCGGCCGCTTCGCCGCTCGAGGTGCGGGTACCGGACTCGCGGGCGAAGACCATCTCCAGAGCCAGCAGAAACAGCAGCAAGCCGCCGAATATTCGGAACGCTTCGAGGCTGATGCCCATCAGCTGCAGGAATGCCGCGCCGCCGAGCGCGAACAGCACCAGGATCACCGCGGCCACGCACACGGCCTTGAGTGCCATGCGGCGCTGGTACTCGCGGCTCGCGCCGCTCGTGAGGCCCGTGAACAGCGGGATCAGCGAGATCGGCTCGACCACCACGAAGAACACCACGAAGAATTTAAGCAGCTGCTCGAGCATTGATGCTGAATTGATGCTGTGCGCAAACGATCCGCAGCCAGGGCGTGCCTCAAGCCCAGGCTTCGGCGCCCGTCGATTTCAACAATTTCTCCTTGAAAGCGTCACAGGTGAGGCGCAACATGAAATGCGCCACGCAACCGCTCTCAAGCTGTGCTGCCGCCGTGACGCGGCGAGACATGGTATCCCGGTTGCGCCGGTTTGCGGGAGGTTCGACGATGACGGCTCCTCATCCAGGTATCGGCGACTGGTACCGCGCGAGCAGCGGACAGTTGTTCGAGGTCGTCGCGCTCGATGAGGACGACGGCACCATCGAGATTCAGTACTTCGACGGGACGGTCGAAGAAATGGATGTCGAGGACTGGGAAGCGCAGTGGGATGACGGCGTACTCGAGGCGGCCGAGGCCCCCGAGGACTGGAGCGGCTCGGTGGATGCCGAGAGCGGCGACGAGGACGGCCGCAGCGCGGAGTCCTACGGCGAGGACCGCGACCTGCGCGCGAGTCCGCTGGACGGCATCGACCTCTTCGAGTGACCGGCTGAGGGGCCGTCTAAGAGCCTAGGAGCCGCGGAACGCCTCCGCCGTCAGCGCCGCAACATCCACCTCGTCGGCAAGCATCACGAAGCCCGAGCGCACCTCGAGCGCCACCCGCGTCAGCGATTTTCCGGGACACGGCCCGGCAAGGCAGGTGCCGGCCGCCTTCTCGAATACCGCGCCGTGCGCCGAGCACAGGATCAGCGCACCGTCGGCCGTGAGGAAGCGGTCGGGCAGGAGATTAAGCGGGTGGCCGGCGTGCGGACAGCGATTCACGTAGCCGTAGACGCGCTCGCCGGCGCGCACCACGAAGCCCCGCAGCGGCCAGTCCCCGCCGCCGATCACGAAGCCGCGTGCGCCCTGCGGCCCGAGCTCCGCCAGCCGGCACACGACCCGCTCGACATCGAGGGTGACGGCCGGGCCGGCCGGCGCAGGGCTGCTCACGGCGCCTCCCGGGCGCGCCGCTGATCGAGAGCGGCGATCTTCGCGCGCGTCAGCCACACCATCGCGAGCCCCGGCAGCGCGATGGCGAAGCTGGTCACGTAGTAAAGGTACCAGCCGCCGTGGTCGGCGACCCAACCGGCCGGATATCCGAGGCTGTAGCGCGGCAGCAGCGCGATCGCCGACAGCAGCGCGTACTGGAAGGCACTGTAGCGGCGGTCGCAGAGCGCCATGATCAGGGCGACCAGCGCGATGCTGCCCATGGCGGCGGCGACGTGCTCGACGAGCACCGCCAGGCACATGATCGGATAGCTCTTGCCGGACACCGCGAGCAGGCAGTAGAGCAGATTGCTCAAGGCCTGCAGCACGCCGAAACCGAGCATCGCGCGCAGCAGTCCCAGCCGCACCATCAGCACGCCGCCCAGCACCGAGCCGACGAGCGAGCTCGCGGTGAACAGCAGCTTGATGATGACGCCGATCTCGGTCTTCGAGAACCCGACATCCATCATGAAAGGCGTGAACAGCTTGTTGGCGAAGGCATCCCCGATCTTGAACAGCAGCACGACGGCGATGAAAGTGAGCGCGCTGGGACTGCCCAGCAGCTCGCGCAGCGGTGCCGCCACCGATTCGCCGAGCGTGCGCGGCTGATAGCGGTTCTGGGTGCTCGGCGACCAGACCGTGGCCGCGCAGAACAGCAGCATTCCCCCCGCCATGATCAGGAACGCCGGGCGCCAGCCAAAGTAATCGGCGACGATCAGCGCGACCGCCTGTGCGGCGTACGAGGTGAAGCGGTAGCCGAGATTGGTCGCGGCGGCGGCGACTCCCCGCTCGCTCGGCAGTGACACGTCGGTGCGGTAGGCATCGATGGCGATGTCCTGCGTGGCGGAGAAGAACACGATCGCAGCGGCGCACCCGGTCACGGCGGCGAGCGATGCGGCCGGGCTCTGGAACGCAAGCAGCGCCAGAGCGGCGGCGATCGCCAGCTGCATCACCAGGATCCAGCCGCGCCGCCGGCCGAGGAACGGCAGCGGATAGCGGTCGACCAGCGGAGCCCACAGCGGCTTGAGCAGGTACGGCAGCGCCACGTAGGAGACCAGGCCGATGGTGATGTTGGTCGCGCCCGAGTCCTTGAGCCACGCCTGCAACGCGCTCTCGGTGAGCTGGTTGGGGAATCCGGACGCGGCGGCGAGCAGCAGAATCGCGAGCATCTTGCGGCTCGCGATCACCTCCCGCAGCCGCGGCGCGCTTTCCCCGGCCGCTGCGCTCAAAGATCGTAGTCCATGATGAGCGGCGCGTGATCCGAGAAGCGCTTCTCCTTGTATATGCGGGCGGCGCGCGCCCGGCCGGCGAGTGCCGGGCTCACTACCTGGTAATCGATGCGCCAGCCGACGTCCTTGGCGCGCGCCTGGCCGCGGTTCGACCACCAGGTGTAGAGCCCCGCTTCCGGGCGCACCTCGCGGAAGGCATCCACGTAGCCGCCGGGCGCGAACAGCCGGTCCAGCCAGGCACGCTCCTCGGGCAGGAAGCCGGAGTTCTTCTGATTTGCGCGCCAGTTCTTCAGGTCGATCGGGCGGTGGGCGATGTTCCAGTCACCGCTCAGGATGACGCGCCGCCCGCCTCGCCTGAGCCGTGCCAGGTGCGGCGTGAAGCTCTCGAGGAAGCGGAACTTGGACGCCTGGCGCTCCGGTCCCGCCGACCCCGAAGGCAGGTACAGCGACACGATCGACAGCTGCCCGTAGCGCGCCTCGAGGTAGCGTCCCTCGCGGTCGAATTCCGGCACGCCGAAGCCGCGGACCACCCGCTCGGGGTCGTGGCGCGTGTAGATGGCGACCCCGGCGTAGCCCTTGCGCTCGGCATCGCAGTAGAAGCTGTGGTAGCCGGGCAGGACGACGTCATGCCCGTCGAGCTGTGCCGCGTGGCAGCGGGTCTCCTGCAGGCAGATGAAGTCGGCACGCTGGCGGCGCAGCCATCCGAACAGCCCCTTCGCCGCGGCCGAGCGGATGCCGCAGACGTTGACGGTGATGACGCGCATCAGGCAATGATATGACATGCACGAGTACCAGCTCACGTTCATCGACCTGGCGCTGCAGCGCGCCGCCCTGACCTTCGGCGAGTTCCGCCTCAAGTCCGGTCGCGAGAGTCCGTACTTCTTCAACGCCGGCCGCTTCAGCGACGGCGAGTCGGCGGCAGTCCTCGGTCGGTGCTACGCGGCCGCGATCGCCGCCTCCGGCATCGGCTTCGATATGCTGTTTGGTCCGGCGTACAAGGGCATTCCGCTGGTCACCACGGCAGCCGTGGCGCTCGCCGGGCAGCTTGGTCGCAGCGTTCCCTACGCCTTCAACCGCAAGGAAGCCAAGGGTCACGGCGAGGGCGGCAGTCTGATCGGCGCGCCGCTTGCCGGGCGCGTGCTGATCGTCGACGATGTGATCACCGCCGGCACGGCGGTGCGCGAGTCGCTCGAGATCATCCGCGCGGGCGGTGCGCAGCCCGCGGGCGTGGCGCTGGCGCTCGACCGGCAGGAGCGCGGCGAGGGGGCGCTGACGGCGGTGCAGGAGGTCGAGACCCGCTACGGCCTCAAGTGTGTGAGCATCGTCACACTTGCCGATCTCATCGAGGCGCTGTCGCGCCCGGCCGACGGAGCAACGCGCATTTCTGCCGGACAGCTCACAGCGCTGCGCGCCTATCAGGCGCGTTACGGCGCCTGAAGCGCTTGCCAGCGGTGCGCCCGCGGCCGGAAACTAGCGCCATGATTCTCAGGGCGCGGCACCTGCTTCTCTTCGTCCCGGCGGCGCTGTTGGCGACCGCGGCCGCGCTCGCCGCTCCTCCCAACCAGAGCAAGGGCCCGGTTACCTACCGCTGGGTCGACGATCAGGGCGTGGTGCACTACGGCGACACCGTGCCGCCGCAATACGCCGCCAAGGACCGCGAGATCATCAACCCGCAGGGCGTTCCCGTCGGACATCTCGACGCACAGAAGACCCCCGAGCAGCTCGCCGCCGACGAGCGCCAGCGCGCCGAGATGATCAAGCAGAAGCAGCATGACACCTTCCTGGTCACGACCTATACCTCGGTGAAGGACATCGAGGCGCTGCGCGATGCGCGCCTCGACCAGCTCAAGACGCAACAGTCCGCCGGCCAGCAGTACGTCGAGAGCCTGCGCTCGCGCCTTACGGCGCTCGAGGCGCGGGCCATGAACTTCCGCCCCTACAGCGACAGCGCCAACGCGCGGCGCATGCCTGACGACCTGGCGGAGAACCTGGTGCGCACCGTCAACGAGCTGCAAGTGCAGGCGGGCGCGCTCGCGGCGCGCGCCTCGGAGGAAGCCGACGTGCGCGCGCAGTTCGACGCCGATATCGCCCGCTACCGCGAGCTGCACACCATCCACTCGGCGAACTGACCCCTCGGGTCAGTGCCGCCCGGAGTGGCCGAAGCCCCCCGCGCCGCGCGCCGACTGCTCGAAGTCCGCCACGACCTCGAGCTCGACCTGCAGCACCGGCACCACCACCAGCTGCGCGATGCGCTCGCCCGGACGCACGGTGAAGGACTGCGTGCCCCGGTTCCAGCAGGACACCATCAGGGGTCCCTGGTAATCCGAATCGATGAGCCCGACGAGATTGCCGAGCACGATGCCGTGCTTATGACCCAGACCCGAGCGCGGCAGGATGAGGGCCGCGAGCCCCGGGTCCTCCAGATGGATCGCAAGTCCCGTGGGAATCAGCGCCGCGCTCCCCGGCGCGAGCTCGACGGGCCCCGCGGGGCAGGCGCGCAGGTCGAGTCCCGCGGAGCCGCCGGTCGCATACGCCGGCAGCGGAAACTCGCGGCCGATGCGCGCGTCGAGAATGCGCACCTTGAGCGCGCGGCGCGCCGCGGTGCTGCCGGAGGCGCGCTGCCCGGTGAGCGTGCTCACGCGAGCGCGCTGCCGCGCGCGCGTGGTCCGGCCCGCGCTTCGAGCTCGCGGGCGATGAGGGTGATGAGACCGCGGGCGAGCGCGAGCTTGCTCCCCTGGCCGAGCTCGTGCCGCGCACTGCGCGACAGCACCAGCAGCTGGTTGTCCGCGGCGTCGAAGGCTTTGTCGTCCCCGACCTCGTTGGCGGCGATCATGTCGAGATTCTTCTTCATCAGCTTGGTGCGCGCATTCTGCTCGACCGCCTGGGTCTCGGCGGCGAAGCCCACGACGAACGGGCGGTCGGACCGCGCCGCCACCGTGGCGAGCACGTCCACGGTACGCTCCATCGACAGCTCCAGCGTGTCGCTCGTCTTCTTGATCTTGTGCTCCGCGGCGCGCGCCGGGCGGTAATCGGCCACCGCCGCAGTCGAGATGAACACCTCGGTGCCGGCAATCTCGCGCAGCACGGTGGCGAGCATCTCGGCGGCGCTCTCGACGTCGATGCGCGTCACGCCCGACGGAGTCGGCAGGCTCACCGGGCCTGCGACCAGCACCACGCTCGCGCCCGCCTCGCGCGCCGCCTGCGCGACGGCGAAGCCCATCTTGCCGGAGCTGCGGTTGCTGATGAAGCGCACCGGGTCGATGCGCTCGCGGGTAGGGCCGGCCGTGACCAGCACGCGCCGCCCGGCAAGCGCACCGCCGCCGCCGAGCAGCGCCTGCAAGCGCTCGGCGAGCTCGCGCGGCTCGAGCATCCGGCCCTCGCCGAACTCACCGCACGCCTGGTCGCCCTCCCCGGGCCCGAAGAGCCGGACGCCGCGCGCGGCGAGCGTCGCGACGTTGGCCTGTGTCGCGGCGTTCGCCCACATCAGGTGGTTCATGGCCGGCGCCACCGCGATCGGCGCCTCGGTCGCCAGACACAGTGTCGCGAGCAGGTCGTCGGCGAGCCCGGCGGCAAGCCGCGCGAGAAAGCCCGCGCTCGCCGGTGCGATGAGCACCGCGTCCGCCCAGCGCGCCAGCTCGATGTGGCCCATGGCCGCTTCCGCGCCCGGATCCCACAGGCCGGTGCGCACCGGCCGACCCGAGACCGCCTGGAAAGTGGTCGGCGTCACGAACTCGCGGGCCGCCGCGGTCATGACCACCTGTACCTCGGCGCCGCGCTCGCGCAGCCGCCGCACCAGGTCCGG
>JASHTN010000387.1 GCA_030040525.1 Gammaproteobacteria bacterium
CCGCTGCTCGAGAGCCTGCCGCCGCTCAACGAGGACGCCGCGGACGGTCACCAGATGTACGTGCCGTGGTGGCTGTACCGCGAGCAGCTCGCCGGCAAGCTCGGCTTCGCCCGCGGCTACCACATCGAGTACGGCGGCGGCAGGCGCATGCCGGGCTACTCGACGGCCGCGGGCATCGAATGGCTGACCGGCGGCAGCTATGGCGTCAAGTTCAAGGAGGACGTACGGCGCTATTACGGGTCGTTCCTGTACTTCGACGGGCGCGGCGAGATGATCCCCAACGAGAGCTCGTATTGCGAGATCGATCCGGGCGGCGTCAAAGATAAGTGGGGCATTCCGGTGCTGCGCTTCCACTGGAACTGGTCGCAGCACGAGCTGCGACAGGCGGCGCACATGCAGCGCACCTTCGCCGACCTCATCGAGGCGATGGGCGGGCGGCCGCAGGAGGTGGAGACCGACGGCGCCAAGGCCATTGCCCCCGGCGGGTCCATCATCCACGAGGTCGGCGGGGCGATCATGGGCGGGGACGCGGCGAGCTCGGTGACGAATCGCTGGTGCCAGACCTGGGACGTGCCGAACCTCTTCATCACCGACGGCGCAGTGTTCGCTTCCAACGCCGACAAGAATCCGACGCTCACCATCATGGCGCTCGCCTGGCGTGCCGCAGACCATATTCTCGAGCGCATGCGGCGCAAGGAGCTGTGATGGACCGGCGCACCACCGTGAAGTGGATATTCGCGGCCAGCGCGGCCTGGCCGGCGTGGCGCTGGGCGGCCGGGCAGGCGACGAGCGCCTCGCTAGCCGTCGCGGCCCAGGGACCGGGCGATGGTGCGGGCTACGGGACCGATCCCAATCTTCTCAAGGTCTATCGGCCGGGCGATGTGTGGCCGCTTACGCTGACGGCAGCACAGCGCCGCCTCGCGGGCGTGCTTTCCGACCTCATCATTCCGGCCGACGAGCACTCGCCGAGTGCCTCCGCCGTCGGTGTCGTCGACTTCGTCGATGAGTGGGTAAGCGCGCCTTACCCTGAGAATCAGCGCGACCGGCCGATCGTGCTCGGGGGCTTCACCTGGCTGGACGCGGAGGCCCGGCGCCGCTATGCGAAGGATTTCGCGGCGCTCGATGCCGCCGGACACAAGGCGATCTGCGACGAGATCTGCAATGCCTCGCGCGTGACGGCCGGACGGGCCGAGGCGGCGCGCTTCTTTGCGCTGTACCGCGACCTCACCGCCGGCGCGTTCTACACGACGCCCGTGGGCCGCAAGGACCTGGGCTACATCGGCAACGTACCGAGGGCCCACTTTGAGGGGCCGCCCGCGGAGCTCCTGCGAAAGCTAAACCTGCCGTAACGGGTGAATCCATGAGCAAGACGCTTGACTATGCTGCACTCGTGATCCTCGCCTGCGTCGCTGCGCCTTTTGCCGCCGCGCCGGCCGCCGCAGCCGATCCCGCGAGCGTGCCTTCGCCCTGGCGCTCGCTCCTTCAGGCCGACAGCGCCCCAGACTGGCGCGGCTGGAAGGAGCCGGGGCTGCCGGCAGGCTGGCAGGTCGCACACGGCGTGCTCTTCAAGGATGGACCGGTCGACGACCTCGTCACGACCAGGAACTACCGGGATTTCGAGCTCGAGCTCGAGTGGAAGATCGGCAAGGCGGGCAACAGCGGCATCTTCTACCGCGGCACGCGCGAGTACGATCACGTCTACTGGAGCGCGCCCGAGTACCAGCTCCTCGATGACGCCAACACCGAGGACGGCAAGAGCCCGCTCACGGCCGCCGGATCCTGTTACGCGCTTTACGGCGTGCCGCCGGGCGTAGCGCTGCCCTACGACCACTGGAACAAGTCGCGCCTCATCGTGAAGGGCGATCATGTCGAGCACTGGCTCAACGGCCGCAAAGTGGTCGCGTACGACCTGAAGAGCGCCGACTGGAAGGCGCGCGTCGCGGGGAGCAAGTTTGCGAAATACCCCGATTACGGCCTCGCGCCGACGGGTCTCATCGGGCTGCAGGGCGATCACCCGGGCGCGCTGGCGCTGCGCAACATCCGCGTCCGTAAGCTGCCGTGAGTGCCGTCAGTGCTCAAGCACTACGATCTCTTCGCGACGCGCGTCTGGCAGACCCACCTCGACCCGCTCGCACCGCACCTCGAGGGCTGGGTGAAGCAGGTACTCGCCATGCGTGCCGCCAGCCCCGAGCCGGCCGGGCGCACCGTCCGCCAGGGCTGGAACAGCAAGGACATGGAGGTGCTCGAGCGTCCGGAGTTTGCTCCGCTCCGGCAGGCCATCGGTACGGCCTGCGCCAGCGCCTTGAATGAGATGGGTCAGGGTGGCCGCCCGTTCGAGCTGCAGTCCTGGATCAATCTGCACGACCGGGGCGGCTTCAACTTCCTGCATCTGCACGAGGGATCGCTGCTCTCGGGCAGCTTCTACCTGCAGGTGCCCCCCGGCTCGGGCGAGTTCGTGTTCCGCGACCCGCGCCCCGGCGTGATCCATGGGGTCGTCAAGGGCGCGGTGCCCAACGGCTACGTGGATATCCACCTCGCCCCGAGCGACGGCCTGCTGGTGCTCTTCCCCTGCTGGATTGAGCACTACGTCGAGCCGCACGACAACGACCAGCCCCGCATCACCATTGCATTCAATGCGAACGCGCGCGAGGGCGTCCATGTCGGCAATGCTGACTGAGTCCATGCGCCGCATCAGCGGCCTGCTGCAGTCCGGTCAGTACGGCGCAGCGCACGCGCAGTTGGAATCTCTGGTCGCCGCAAATCCCACTTACCTGGAGGGACTGCGGCTGCTGGCCGGCACCAAGCAGGCCCTGGGCGACGTCGCGCAGGCGGAGTCGCTCCTGCGGCGCGCCCTCGAGATCGACCCCCAATCGCCCCCCACGCTGACCACCCTGGCGGAGTTATTGCTCCTCTCGGGTCGCGGCGCCGAGGCCGTACCCTTGTTGCGGCGTGCAGTCCAGGGCGCTCCCCCTTACCCCCGGGCAGCGCTCTTGTTGACGCGCCATTACCTGAACACCGGCCAGCCGGCCCTGGCGCTCGAGGTGGCCACACCCTGGTGCAACAGCGGTAAGGCCGATGTCGATCTGTCGGCACTGCACGTTGCGGCCTATGCCGCACTCGGTCGCCAGAGCGAGGCGGTGGCGAATTGTCGTCGACTGCTGGCACAGGCTCCCGACAACCCCGTCGCCGCGCATACGCTGGCGGTCGCGCTGAATGCGGCTCAACAGCCGGAGGAAGCCGAGCGCGTCGTGCGCCAGGCGCTGGCGGGTGCTCGACCGACGGCAGCGCTGCACTACACGCACGCTCGCAGCCTCCTCGGTCTCGAGCGATTCGAGGAAGCCGAGCTCGCCTTGCGTGAATGCGTCAGGCTGGATCCGCGCCGCGCCGAAGCCCACGAG
>JASHTN010000388.1 GCA_030040525.1 Gammaproteobacteria bacterium
GCATCGAGCTTGCGGAACGGCACGAGCCCCGTCATCACCGTCGACATCGCCACATACAGCACCGCCGAGATCACCAGCGCCCCGAGGATTCCCAGCGGCAGGTCGCGCTGCGGATTGCGCGCCTCGAGGGCCGTGGTCGAGGCGGTGTCGAACCCGACATAGGAGAAGAAGATGATCGCGGCGCCCTGCAGCACCCCGCTCCAGCCGAAGTGGCCGAAGCTGCCGGCATTCGGCGGCACGTAGGGATGCCAGTTGGCGGTGTCGATGTAGCGCAGCCCCGCGACCACGATGACCACGATGATGCCGACCTTGAGCGCCACCATGAAGCTGTTGGCGCCGGCGGACTCGCGCACGCCGATGTAGAGCAGCGCGCTGCAGGCGAGGACGATCAGTATCGCCGGCACATTGATGATGGCGTGGGTCAGGACTATGTGATCGTGGTCGAGCGCCAGCGGCGCATTGACCAGCAGCGCCGGCAGGTGCACGTGGGCTTCGGCGAGCAGGTTCACGACGTAGGCCGACCAGCTGACCGCCACCGCGGAAGCGGAGATCGCGTATTCGAGCAGCAGGTTCCAGCCGATGAACCAGGCGAGCGCCTCGCCGAGCGTCGCGTAGGTGTAGCTGTAGGCGCTCCCGGGCACCGGCAGGAATGCCGCGAACTCCGAGTAGCACAGCGCCGCGAGCCCGCTGCCGAACGCCGCAATCAGCAGCGACAGCGTGATCGCCGGCCCCGACTGGTTGGCCGCGACCGTGCCGGTGAGCACGAAGATCCCGGTGCCGATGGTGGCGCCGAGGCCGATCGCCGTCAGGGCGCGCGCGCTCAGCACCTGTTTGAGGCGACTCTTGCCCGCGGGCACCGGATCGATGGGCCGCACGGCCATGAGCTCCTGCAGCAGCGTCGGCTTCGCCGCCGGGGCACCCTCACTCTTATTATTAGTGACCTCAGACATACGCCCTTTCGTTCCGGTTACCCCCGGCGCAGGCCGCGCACCAGTCTCTCACACGGCACTCCTGCGGGCACGTGCAGCGCGGGCCGGGTGCCGCCCTGTGCTAGCATGAGGCGCCCGCGGAGCGAGCAGCGCGCAGTCCGCGGGTCGAGGAGAAGCACGATGTCAGCCGTCCCGAGTCCCGGACCGACGCCGCCCCCGGAGGGCGCGCGTATCAGCATCAGCAACGGCCAGCTCGTGGTACCCGACAACCCGATCATCCCGTTCATCGAGGGCGACGGCACCGGACCTGACATATGGCGGGCGAGCGTGCGCGTCATGGACGCCGCGGTGGCGAAGGCATACGGCGGCCGGCGCCGCATCCACTGGATGGAGGTGTACGCCGGGGAGAAATCCAACCGGCTGTTCAACACCTGGCTGCCCGAGGAGACGGTCGCGGCGTGCCGCGAGTTCCTGGTGTCGATCAAGGGGCCGCTCACCACCCCGGTCGGCGGCGGCATCCGCTCGCTGAACGTCGCGCTGCGGCAGATGCTCGACCTGTACGTGTGCCTGCGCCCGGTGCGCTGGTTCAAGGGCGTGCCCTCGCCGGTGCGCCACCCCGAGAAGGTCGACATGGTGATCTTCCGCGAGAACACCGAGGACATCTACGCGGGCATCGAGTTCGAGGCCGGCAGCGCCGACGACCGCAGGTTCCTCGAGCTGCTGCGCGAGGCGTTTCCCAAGGCGTATGCCAAGATCCGCTTTCCGGAGACCTCCGGCATCGGCATCAAGCCGGTGTCGAAGCAGGGCTCGGAGCGGCTGATCCGCGCCGCGCTCAGCTACGCGGTCGCCAACCGGCGGCGCAGCGTCACGCTCGTGCACAAGGGCAACATCCAGAAGTTCACCGAGGGCGCGTTCCGCAACTGGGGCTATGCCCTCGCGCAGGCGGAGTTCTCCGCCCAGGCCTACACCTGGGAGCAGTGGGAGCGCACCCGGGCGGCGCGCGGCGAGCAGGCCGCCAACGCCGAGATGGATGCGGCGAAGCAGGCCGGGCGCGTCATCGTCAAGGACGCGATCGCCGACATCACGCTGCAGCAGGTGCTGACGCGCCCGGACGAATTCGACGTGATCGCTACCTTGAATCTCAACGGCGATTACCTCTCCGATGCCCTCGCCGCGCAGGTCGGCGGCATCGGCATCGCTCCCGGCGGCAACATCAACTACCTGACCGGGCACGCGGTGTTCGAGGCGACTCACGGCACGGCACCCAAGTACGCCAACCTCGACAAGGTGAATCCCGGCTCGGTGATCCTCTCGGGCGAGATGATGTTCCGTTATCTCGGCTGGGCGGAGGCGGCGGATGCGATCCTCGGCGCCATGGACCGCACCATCGGCCAGAAGACCGTCACCTACGATTTCGCGCGTCTCATGGACGGTGCGCGCGAAGTCTCGACCAGCGCGTTCGCCGACGCGTTGATCCGCAACCTGTAAGCGGCCTGCGGAGCGCAAAGCGGCCGCCGTGGCAGGCTACTCGGGCACGCCGCTCGCGAAGAAGCTCGGCATCCGCGCCGGCACGCGGCTCTACCTGCACGCGCCGCCGGCGAATTACGCGCAGCTGGTTGCGCCGCTCCCTGAGGGCGTCGCGACCGTGCCGGACATGACTGCCAACACCGATCTCGCCCATCTGTTCGCGAGCCGCCGCACTGAGCTCGGCGCGACGCTCCGGCGGCTGCGCCGTCTGATGCGCGACGACGCGGTCGTCTGGGTGAGCTGGCCGAAGCGCTCCTCGGGCGTTGCGACCGACATCACCGAGGACGTGGTGCGCGAGCTCGCCCTGCCGCTCAGCCTGGTCGACATCAAGGTGTGTGCGGTCGATGACACCTGGTCGGGACTGAAGCTCGTGCTGCGAAGGGCGGCGCGCGCTGCGCCCGCCCGCCGGCGGCGTGCGTGAGCGCACCGTCCGACACGATCCTCGACTGGGCGCGCAAGGTGCAGGCGATTGCGCACAACGGCCTCGCCTTCGCGCACGATCCCTTCGACCGCGAGCGCTACCAGCAGCTCGCGGACCTGGTGGCCGGGATCCTCTCGCAGCAGCTCGTCGTGCCGCTCGCCGAGGCGCGCGCCTTCTGGGAGACCGAGAGCGGCTATCTCACCCCCAAGGTGGACGTGCGCGGCGGGGTGTTCCGCGGCGACACGGTGCTGCTGGTGCGCGAGCGCAGCGACGGCCACTGGACGCTCCCCGGCGGCTGGGTGGACCTGAACGAGGCGCCGTCGGAAGCCGTGGCGCGCGAGGTCCGCGAGGAGTCGGGCTTCGAGGCGCGCGCCGTCAAGCTGGCCGCGCTCCTCGACAAGCGCTGCCACCCGCACCCGCCCGGCGTGCATCACATCTATAAGCTGTTCTTCCTCTGCGAGCTCATCGG
>JASHTN010000033.1 GCA_030040525.1 Gammaproteobacteria bacterium
ACCTGCACCTGCGCCGGCTGGCCGTAGAAGATCCCCGCCTTGTAGCCGGTCGCCTCACTCTCGTACAACAGCACCTTGTCGGTGAGGTGGTAATCGAGCCCGAGCCGCCAGGACACGTTCTGGTTCCAGCGTGACTCATCGAGCGCGGCCAGCACCGTATTGGGGATGATCGGCCCAGTGAAGCCGTTGGCCGCGTAGGTGAGGAGTCCGGTCGGATCGAGGGTCACGCCGTCGAAGGAGGCCTCATCGTGGGAGTAGCGCACGCCGGTCACCAGCGTCCAGCGGCTGGAGAGATGCGTGTCGGCGTGCGCGTACAGACCCGCGGACTCCTGCGTCTGTATGAAGTTCGTATAAGTGATGGCCTTGCCCGAATCGGTGAGGTAGGTGGCCAGCCCGTAGACAAACGTCCAGTCGAGGGCGTCGCGGCAGTGGTACCAGTTCTGCGAGTAGTCAGCGCCGACGATCCAGTCGATGAAGCCGCCGGGGTTGGAGGCCAGCCGCAATTCCTGGCTCGCCTGCCACTGCTCGAAATTCTTGGTCCAGTTGTTGTCGGCCGCCGGATAGCCGTCGTAGTTGTCGAGGGCGTGGCTGGAGTAGTAGTCGTAGGCCGTGATCGAGGTCAGCGAGACTTTGTCGAAGCTCAGCGTCAGTGTCTCGACAGTTCCCACTCCCTTATCGTCCGTGAACAGGTGCAGCCCGCCCACCCTCACCCACTGGCCGCCGGGCGGGCTGTCCATGAGGCCCTTGGTCGGAAACGGCTCGGGCGGAATCATCGCTTCGACGTTCGGGGTCGACGGCGAGGAGGGCAGGGAGTCGTCGTACACCGCGTGAACATTGACGTGCAGGATCGCCGCATCGCTCAGGCGGACATCGAAGAGCGCCCGGGCGCCACCGCGGTCGAGCGCGCCAAAGTGCTGGCCGGTATCGATGTCCGTCTGATAGCCCTCGCCCTGCTTGGTCACCGTCGCCGCGAGTCGCGCGTTGATCGAGTCGGTCAGTGGGCCACTGACGGCCGCCGTGAGGTCTACCGTGTTCCAGCGGCTGTAGTCGAAGTCGACATAGCCCTCGGGTGTGTCGGTCGGACCGTTGGAGATGATGTTGATCGCGCCGCCGGCCGTGTTCTTGCCGTAGAGGGTGCCCTGCGGGCCCTTGAGGATCTCGACCCGGTTCACGTCGTACATGGCTCCCGTCAGAAACCCCGGGAAGCTTGCGAACACCCCGTCCAGGTACGTGCCCACGCCGCTGCTGTTGTTGTTGTTGAAGTCGTCGAGTCCGATGCCCCGCAGGAGAAACAGCGGCGTCTCGTCGGTCTGCGCGTTCATGGTCGAAAGACTCGGGGAGAGAGTCGACAGCTGCAGCGGCTGCTGAATGCGCAGCGAGTCAATCTCCTGGCCGCCCACGGCGGTGACCGCAACGCCGATGTCCTGCGCGGACTCGGGGCGCCGCTCCGCCGTGACGACCACCTCCTGGAGAGCGTTGCCGCTACTCGCGCTCGTGTCGGCGGCGTCATCCGCCAGCGCCACCACGGGCCCGAGCAGCGCCGCGGTGAGCACACCCAGCGAGCCGGCCTTGCCCCAGCCGCCGCCGAATCCGGCCTTGCACAGAAGATCGCGCGTCACGATGACCTCCGGGGCGGAACCTGTACACGGGCACGTGCGCTACTACCAGCGATAGGACATCGCCGAGCGATACGACACCGCCCTGGAAGGCTCTGGCCAAATCGTTGCGGATTGCCCAGAATCCCCCCGCCCCCCTAATGCACGCCGCGGCCTTGCCCTGCATGCGATCGGTACACCGTCAGAAGACTGCATCTCAGGTCTTTCGCAGCCGGGGCCCGGGCCTCGGGCCGCTGGAAACGAGGCTCCTCGAGCTGCTGTGGTCGAAGAGAAGCGCAGTCACGGTGCGCCACATGCACCTGGCCTTCCCCGATCTGGCCTACACCACGGTCATGACGACCCTCGATCGCCTCTATCGCAAGGGCCTGCTGCTGCGGCAGAAGCGCGGCCGGGCGTTCACCTATGAGCCGCGGTGCGCGCGCGAGGAGCTGCTGAGCGAGCTGATCTCGGGTCACGTCACCGATCTGCTGGGCGTTTCTGCTCAGAGCGCCGTGCTGCTCTCGACCCTGGTACGCGCGGTCGGGCGAACGGACGCCGGGCTCCTGGAGGAGCTCGATGCGCTGGTGCGGACTGAGCGCGAACGGCTGAAGGCGGGGGATCAGTGAGTCCGGCCGTATTGCTCTGTCTGGTGCTGCTCGCGACATTCGGGCTGGCCACCCTGATGCTTTCCCTCCTCGTGGCCGTCGCCTGGCGCCCGGGCCTGCAGCGCGCTCCGGCAGCCTCTGCGGAGCTGCTGGCGTTGCGCCTGCTGCCGGCCGGGGGCGCACTGCTTCTCGTCCTGACCGTCGTGCTGCCCGCCTTTCTCACCGAGGAGCCGCACCAGCCCCGTGAAGCGGCGGGCCCTTGGTTGCTGATATTGGCCGCATGGTCGCTGCTCGCAGTCAGCCATGGCCTATGGCGGGGGTGGCGGGCGTGCGCGGCGGCCCACGCACTGCTGCGAAACTGTGGAACGCTCGGACGACGGCAGCTGGTGGTGCACGGCCAGGAGGTCGAGGTGGTTCCCGTGGCGGAGCCGATCGTCGCCGTCATCGGGGGCTGGCGTCCCCGGATCGTCGCCGCCGAGTGCGTGGTGTCGGCGTGCAGCGCGGACGAGTTTCAGCAGGTGATAGCCCACGAAGCGGCGCACGTGCGCGCCCGCGACAATCTCAAGCAGCTGCTTCTGATCGCAAGTCCTGACGTACTTGGCTGGACGCACGCCGGTGCGGCACTGGTGCAGCGGTGGCGGGCCGCCGCCGAGCTCGAGGCGGATCAGCGCGCCACCGGGAATGACCCCCGCCGGCGCCTCGCCCTGGCCGCGGCGCTCATCAAGGTGGCGCGGGCGATCGGGACGGTGGCGCGAGCGCATCCCGCGCTCAGCATGCCGGTGGCTGCCGATGATGTGGAAGCCCGTGTGCGCCGGCTACTCGCGCCGCCGCAATCGCCTGCGGCAGGAAGCGGGTCCGCGGGCCTGGTGATCCTGGCATCCTGTGCGTTGCTGATGCCTTTGGCCGCGTTGCCGCTCTACCCCATGGTCCACGAGCTCATCGAGGCGCTGGTGCGGCTCGGACTTTAGGTCCCCGTGACCAAGTCGAGCGGGCAGCCGCCTGACGCCGGCGACAAAGGAAAGTATCATGGGCGCCCGGCGACCTTCCCCAGCGCCGGGTGCATCAGAAGAACAAAAATCGGGTCGGAGCGTGGCGCAGTCTGGTAGCGCACTTGCATGGGGTGCAAGGGGTCCCGAGTTCAAATCTCGGCGCTCCGACCAGCCTTTCAGAGCATCTCAAAAACCTCCGGTGGTCCCATGAGTGGTCCCATTAA
>JASHTN010000389.1 GCA_030040525.1 Gammaproteobacteria bacterium
AGGCTTCGAACCTGAGGGTCGGGAGTTCGAATCTCTCCGGGCGCGCTTTCAACACGACGAGGCAGCCTCTAGGGGATGGCGCTGCCCAGGATCACTTCAGGCCCCTCGTTCGGGACCGCAAACGGGCTGCCCGGAACTGGCGACAGGGCGCCGGTAGTCGCATCTACCGCAAACCCGGAGATCACAAAGGCCGTGTAATTGCCCACGTAGAGGAATTTGCCGGAAGAATCGAAGGCCATCCCGCGGGGGCCCACCGGGCCTGTCGCGGTACCGCCTGTCAGGGTACCACCTGTCGCCATGAACGGACTCCCAGCAAGCGCTGTCAGGGCGCCCGTCGCGGCATTGATGGAATAAGCCCAGACCTGAATACCGTCGCTGGTGTAGGCAAACGTTCCCGTAGCGTTCACCACGATGGCGGGCATCCCTCCAAGGGGGTAGGTCGTGGGCGCGAGCGCACCCGTCGTGGTGTTGATGGAGTAAGTTTCAGGGCTCGAGCCCGCCACAAACAGAAAGGCGCCCGAAGGATTCACGCTAGCCACAGCAAGTGGGGGGAAGCCCCCGACTGCAGTCAGGTACCCAAGAGAAGTCAGTGCGCCCGTCGACGTGTCGATCGCATAGCCCCCGACTTGCGCGGTGCCGGTAGGACCGGGCTGGTCGTAGTACAGGAAGCTGGCACTTGCGCCCAGAAAAGCGCCGGGGCAAACATCACACAGTCCCATACCGGCGCTCTGAGTGTTGAGCGCGGCGGGAAATGGGTTGCCGGCCACGGCTGTGAGGGCCCCGGTAGTCGCATTGCGCACAAAGGCAAACGCGCCGGCGGCACCCGAGGCATACAGGAACTTCCCGGTGGGATCGATGAGCAGCATGGGACTGGCTTGCGGCTGCAAACCCCCTGCGGCGACGGTGAAGGGACTGCCGTTAACGGGCGTCAGGTCGCCCGTGCCCGCGCCTACCGCGTATGCCGCGATAGTCGCCTCGCTGTCGGTATAGGTCGAGTAGAGGAACCCGCCGGAAGGATCCACGATCATGTCACCACCGGCCACGGGCAGCGCCATGGCGCTACCGCTGGCGGGGCCGATGCTCCCGGAATTCGGATCGATCAGGTAGCGATAGAGCGTGTCCCCCCCGACCACGATCAATTGCTCCGCTGTGTCGTTGCACGTCACGGTGACGTCGGTCACGGCGTTGCCGGTGATGGTGCCGCTGCCATTTGCGACGCTGCAGCCCTGAGGCGGGCTGACCGGGTCGGTCGCGACCGTCACGTTGTAGGCCGTACCGCTCTGCACTGCCTTCGGCAGCGTGAAGGTAAACGGCCCGGTCGCGGGAACTGCAACGGTCCCGCCGTTCTTGTCAGTCAACGTGAGGCCGCTGCCCGTGAGTCCCGACACGTTGCCCGATAGGGTGTAGCTGTTGGTCGTGCACGAGACGGCGACGTTCGTAATGTTGTTGCCGGTGATCGTCCCCGCGGCGTTTGCAACCATGCAGGTCTGACTCGGCTTGCCCGGCTGGATCATCACCGCCACGTTGAACGGGTTGCCACTTTGAACGGCCGTGCTGAACGTGAACGCGATTGCGTTGGCCGGCACCGACAGAGCGTTGCCACCGTTATCGGTCAGCACGAGCCCCGAGCCGGACAGCCCGCTGACCGTGCCACCCACGGTATAGCTGGCCGTCGGCACGCCACTACTGCCGCCGTTGCAGGCAGCCAGCATCGTGCCCAGCGAGAGTGCCGGCAACGCGCACTGCCGAAGGGCCGGAATCAGGCTCCCGAGTGGACGCGCGGGCATATGATTTCGCTGACCAAAGCCCGGGCCCTCCTCTGCAAACGCAGCGAGTCCTCGCGCTCCTTGGGGTCTGCTTCAGTGTTGAGAATCGGGCTCAGGGTATTCTCGCGGTAACCAGGATGTAAGGGCCGTTTATGGTGGTTGGGACCGCAACCGGTGCAGCGGTGAGCGGTGTCAATGCACCCGTTGTCGGGTCGGCGGCGAACGCGGAGATGCCGTTGCCCGAGCGGTTGGCGACGTAGACATAGCTGTCGGTCTGATCGAACGCCACGAGCTCGGAACCGCCGATGATCAGGTCGACGATGTTGCCGGTCGAATACGGGCTTCCTTGAGCCGAAGTCAACACGCCGTCGTTGACTGCATAGGCATACACGGAGGCGCCGTCGGTATCGTAGGCGAACGTCCCGGCTGCGTTGAGCGCGAAGCCAGTCGTCTCATTCGGGAAGTTGGTGGCGGTGCTCAGTGACGTGAGGGCCCCTGTCGTCGCATCGATCGAGTACGTGGTGATGAGCCCGTTTGCCAGGAACAGCAGCGTTCCGGCCGGGCTCAATGCGCTCGAACCAACATTTATGGAAATGCTGGGGCCGGTGAAGCTCAGGGAGGTCAGTGCGCCCGACGGTGAGCTGATGCCGAAACCCTGAAGCTCGTAGCAAAGGCAACCCGTCAAATCGATGGGGTAGTAAACGAACGCAGTGCTCAGGCCGAGGAACTGCTGGACTGCGCCCGGGAAATTCGCCGTGCCGAGCAAGCCCGAGGTGGGCGCGGCGAACGGCGAGCCGGCCACGGCCGTCAGGGCGCCTGTCGTGGTATTTCGCGTGAAACCAAATGCGCCTGCACCGCTTGCCGTGTACAGGAAGTGGCCGGTCGGATCGATCACGATCTGGCCTCCGGTTGAGGTGATCGTGAAGGGGCTGCCCGCGATCGGCACCAGAGCGGCGTTGGTCGAGCTGAGCGTGTATCCATTTATGTTCTCATTCGAAGCGGCGTACACGAAATCACCGGTGGGATCGGTGGCCGGAAGACCCGCCACGGTGGGCGATGTGCTGGTCGTCGCGATATTCCCGGTCGAGGGATCGATGAGGTAGGTGATCACATTGCCCTGCGGGTCTGCGACCAGGAGTGCCTGGGTCGCGTTGTTGCAGCTCACCTGCACGCCCGTGACGGCGCTCCCCTGCACGGTCCCGCTGCCATCGGCAACGCTGCATCCCTGTGGCGGGCCGACCGGGTCCGTCGCGACCGTCACGTCGTAGGAAGTCCCGCTGAGCACCGCGTTCGGCAGCGTGAAGGTAAACGGCCCGGTCGCGGGAACTGCAACGGTCCCGCCGTTCTTGTCAGTCAAGGTGAGGCCGGATCCGGTGAGTCCCGACACGCTGCCCGATAGGGTGTAGCTGTTGGTCGTGCAAGAGACGGCGACGTTCGTAATATTGTTGCCGGTGATCGTCCCCGCGGCGTTTGCAACCACGCAGCTTTGGCTGGGATTACCCGGTTGGGTCATCACCGCCACGTTGAACGGGTTGCCGCTTTGAACGGCTGTGCTGAACGTGAACGCGGTTGCATTGGCCGGCACCGACAGAGCGTTGCCACCGTTGTCGGTCAGCACGAGCCCCGCCCCGGACAGCCCGCTGACCGTGCCGCCTACGGTATAGCTGGCCGCCGGCATGCCGCTACTGCCGCCGCTGCAGCCGGGCAGCAGCGTGCTCAGCAAGAGTGCCGGCAACGCGAAATGCCGCAGGCCCGGAATCAGGCTCCTGAGTGGACGCGCGGGCATATGAGCCCCCCTGCTTGCGAGCGCGGCGGATTAGGCGGTGCTTGCTCGCGCGGCTATTTTCTCAGCCGCGCGCATCGCCGGCAACGGCCCGATCGGTGCCTCGCACACCTGCTGCTGCCGGCGCTGCGGCTGCGGCACTAAGCGCGCGCCGCTCGGCCGCCGCGTGCCGCGACGATGCGCCAGTAACCGAGACCGAGGAGCCCGAACCACACCGGCGCCACGTAGAGCGCGACCCGGGTATCCGGATCGCGCACCAGTATCGCCGTTACCAGCACCAGGAACGCGAGCACCAGCCAGTTCACCCATGGCGCTCCCGGCATGCGGAACGGTGCGGCCGCGGCGCGGCCCGCGGCGACCGCGCGCCGGTAGTTCGCGTGTGTGACCAGGATGATGCCCCAGGTCCAGAGCGTGCCGATGAGCGCGATGCTGGTCACCATCGTGAAGACCCGCTCGGGCACCAGGTAGTTGAGCGCGACGCCGAGCAGCATCACCGCGGCGGAGGCATGGATGCCGGCAGCCGGCACGCGCTCGCGGCTGAGCGCGGCAAAGGCGCGCGGCGCCTGGCCGCGCTGCGCGAGCGTCCAGAGCATGCGGCCGGTACTGAAGAGTCCGCTGTTGCAGGATGAAGCGGCCGCCGTGATGACCACCAGATTGATGACGCTGGCTGCTCCCGGCAGCCCGAGCTTGCCGAACACGAACACGAACGGGCTCATCTTCGGGTCGAGCTCCGTCCAGGGCACGAGCGACATGATGACGAAGAGGGCGCCCAGGTAGAAAATCAGTATGCGGGCGATGATGCCGTTGGTGGCGCGCGGCAGCACCACTGCGGGGTTCTGCGACTCGCCCGCGGTGACGCCGATGAGCTCGACCCCTTCGTAGGCGAACATCACGATCTGCAGCGTCAGCAGCACCGCAAGCACACCTCCCGGGAGAAGGCCGCCGTGCGACCAGAGGTTGGAGACGCTGGCGGTGGCGCCGAGCGCGCCCATATGGAAGACAATCACCGCGAGCCCGGCGAGGATCAGCGCCACGATGGTCACGACCTTGATGAGCGCGAACCAGAACTCGAGCTCGCCGAAGACGCGCACCGCGAGCAGATTCGCGCCGTAGAGCACGCCGAGCGCCACGAGCGACGGCAGCCACTGTGGGACCCCCGGCAGCCAGAAGCGCACGTAGATGCCGATGGCGGTGATCTCCGCCATGACCGTCGCGACCCAGGCGAACCAGTAGGACCATCCGGTCACGAAGCCCGGCAATGGTCCGCAGAACTCGTCCGCGTAGCTGGCGAAGGAGCCGGCCACGGGCCGGTAGGTGAGCAGCTCCCCGAGAGCCCGCATGATGAAGAAGATGGCAACCCCGCCCACCGCGTACGCGAGCAGCAGCCCCGGCCCCGCGTTGTGGATCGCCTTGGCCGATCCCAGGAAGAGTCCAACGCCGATCGTCCCGCCGAGGGCGATCAGCTGGATGTGCCGGTTGTGCAGCTTGCGCGCGAGATCGGTGCCGGGCTGCGACATGTTGGCTCCTCGGATAGACGCCGTCACTGCGCCGGGGATGGTGAGCCGAGCAGAGCGTAGCGCCGGCCCTGCGGCAGCTCGTAGCGCTTGACGATGCGGGCGGCGCCCGCGGCGACCAGGCTCGCGGCGACGCCATCGCCCGGTGCGCCGGGCGCGTGAAGGCGCGCAAGCAGCTGCGTCACGCGACCGGGAGCGTGCCCCGGCAGCAGCACGAGCATCCGTGCCTGGCCGCCGTGGCTCGCGAGCCAGCCGCCGACTGCGCCTGCGGTGGCATGCCCGCCCGTCGTCAGGATCGCAACCGGCGTGTCGAAGCCATGATCGAGCATGGCGATCGTGGTCTCGTCCGGATCGAGTAGCGCCAGCGCCCCGCCGCGTGTATCGGCGTGAATGCGACGGGCAAGCTGCGGCAGATCCTGCCAGCGGTCGATCACGGGCAGCACGGCGAGCGCGGTCAGACAGACCGTGGCGGCGTAGGCGCCGTAGGTCCACACGATGC
>JASHTN010000390.1 GCA_030040525.1 Gammaproteobacteria bacterium
GTGCAGCGTCCCGGCATCACCGGCCGAGAGCGCCGGGGCCTGCGCGCGGTCCGCGTCCGCCTCGAGCTCGGCGCTCGCGAAGGGGTCGATGCCGACGAGCTCGAGCGTACGCTCGCCGACGGTTGCGTAACCTTCGAGCACCGGCGCGTACACCGGCTGCGGGCCGTCGGGCTCGAGGGCGTGGGTACGCAACCTCGCGTACAGCGCCTCGTCGACGCCGGCCGGTCCGCCGACGATCTGCGCGTCCGCCGCGCCGTTGACCGCTGCCAGCGACAGCTCGAAGGCGCGCCGCGCGCTCGCCGTGGCGATCTCCACGGCGACGATCGTGCCGACTCCGAGGGCGAGACCGACGAGCGCGAGCGTCAGTTGCGCCGGGTGGCGCGCCAGGTACCTGACGCTCGCCGTGCGCAGCGCGCTCATCAGGTGCCGCCGCCGCCCGACGGGTGCAGCCGGCCGGCGCGCAGCTCGAGGGTGCGGTTCGCAGCCCGCGCGAGCGCACCGTCGTGGGTCACCATGACGAGCGTCGTGCCGCGCGCGCGCACCAGAGACAGCAGCAGCGGCAGCACCGCGCGCGCGCTCTCCTCGTCGAGGTTGCCGGTCGGCTCGTCCGCGAGCAGCAGCCGCGGCTCGTGCACCAGTGCGCGCGCGATCGCCACCCGTTGCTGCTCGCCGCCCGAGAGCTGCTCGACCGCGCTGTGCGCGCGCGCGCCGAGTCCGACTGCCGCGAGCACCTCCGCGACCCGCTGCCGCGCGGCGCGCGCGGCGACGCCGTTGAGCTCCAGCACCAGCCGCACGTTCTCGGCCACATCGAGAGTCGGGATCAGGTTAAAGAACTGGTAGACGAAGCCGATATGCGCGCGGCGGAACAAGGTGCGCTCGGGCTCCGCCATCGCGGTCACTTCCCGGCCGTCGATCGCCACGGTGCCCGCGTCCGCCCGGTCGATGCCGCTGATGAGGTTGAGGAGCGTCGACTTGCCCGAGCCGCTGCGCCCCGTGATGGCGATGCTCTCGCCGCTGCCGACATCCGCATTCAACCCGTCCAGCACCGGGTGCAGTACCTCGCCTTCGCGGAAGCTGCGGGAAAGTTGTCTGATCGTGAGCACGCCGGACGCCGTTCACGCTAAGCTGCGTACATTCAAAGACACGCCACTCTATCCTGCCGGTGGGGACGGCACGATGTCAGAGACCTCCTCAGATACCCAATGGCGCCTCCTGATGACGGTGGCGGATGGGCCGACCGCCGCGGTGCTCGCCAGCATGCTGGAAGCCAACGGCCTCAGCGTACGCATCGCCTCCGATGCCGCCGTGCTGGGCCAGGCGGCGCCGGCGCGGCTCTACGTCTACGCGGAAGACTTGCGCCGCGCCGAGTCGCTGGTGGCAGCGGCCGGCAGCTTCACGGACGAGGAGCTCGCCCGCCTGGCGACCGGCGAGGGCGCGGGCGACGAGCCGCCCTGAGCGGCGGCTCTGGCACCGCTCCGCGCTATCGGCGACACTCTCACCTTTAAGCCCGAAGGGAAGCTCATGCCATTGCCAGCGCCATACCGCAGCCGCAGAAGTCCCCTGACCGTCGAGCTCGCCGCCCTGGCCGCGCTCCTCGCCGTACCGGCGCTCGCGGCCGCGCAGCAGCCCGGGGCCGGTGCGGCGCAGCCTGCGAGTCCTGCCGCCGCGCCCGCCAAGCCGGCGCACTCGGGGACAGGCGCGGCCGGGAACTCCGGCAACACCGACAAGAAGAACGCCACCAGCTACAGTCTCGGCGTCTCGATGGGCGAGCAGCTGCGTCAGGCGCACGTCACGCCGGAGATGGTGAACCCGGTCCGGCTCGGCCAGGGCGTGCGCGATGGGCTCTCCGGCAAGGCAACCCTGACGCCGGCCGATCAGGCCAGCATCCGCGAGCTCATCACCTCGGCCGTCGTCACCGTCGCCGACGCCAATCACCGCAAGGCCGCCGCGTTCCTCGACGAGAACGGCAAGAAGCCCGGCGTGGTCACGACCGCGAGCGGACTCGAGTACACCGTGGTCAACGCCGGCAGCGGCGACTCGCCCAAGGCGACTGACGAGGTGACGGTGAACTACCGCGGCACGCTGCTTGACGGCACCGAGTTCGACAGCTCCTACAAGCGCGGCGAGCCGGCGACTTTCGAGGTCGATCGCGTCATCCCCGGCTGGACCGAGGCGCTGCAGCTGATGAAGCCGGGCAGCAAGTACAAGCTCTTCATTCCGCCGAGGCTCGCCTACGACATGCGCTCGCCGCCGACCATACCGCCGGGGTCGATGCTGATCTTCGACGTCGAGCTGATCGGCGTGAAGGCGCCCTCGCCGGTCCCGCCGCCGGTGCACATGAACCCCACGCCGCCGGCGCCGCAGGCACCGCCGCCCAAGCCCTAACGACCGCGGAGCTCACACGCGCCCCGAGGAGCGGAAGACGAAATACACCGCCCCGAGGATGCACAGCGCCGCCCACAGGTAGTCGAGCCTGAGCGGCTTGTGCATGTAGAGCACCGCGAACGGCACGAACACGGTGAGGGTGATGATCTCCTGCAGGATCTTCAGCTGCGGGAGCGTGAGCTGCGTGTAGCCGATGCGGTTGGCGGGCACCTGCAGCAGGTACTCGAAGAAGGCGATGCCCCAGCTGGCGATCGCCGCCACGTACCAGGGGCGCGCGGAGAGATTCCTGAGGTGCGCGTACCAGGCGAAGGTCATGAAGACGTTCGACCCGATGAGCAGGAGCGTCGTCGCGAGGAGGACCCTCATCGCGTGCCCGGCCCGGCCGGCGGCGGCCGCCGCCTCACGGCAGGGTCTCCACCACGCCGCTGCCATCGCCGCGGCGGGTGTTGACCGCCACCACGGTCGCGCGGGGGAAGAAGTTGAAGTCGGTGGCGCTCGCCCAGGTGTAGGCGCCCATGGCGCGCCCGACGATCAGATCGCCCTCTTTCAGCTTCGGCAGCATGAGGTTCTCCGCGATCACGTCGATGCTGTCGCACGTCGGGCCGGCGAGCACCGCCGGCAGGAGCTCGCCGCCTTCGCGCAACGGCACCACCGGGTAGCGCGCGTGATCGAAGAGCTGGCCGCTGTAGGAGCCGTACAGACCATCGTCGAGGTAGTACCACCAGTGTCCCTCGCGCTGCGCGCGTCCCATGACGGAGGCGACCGCGACCGCGGCCGGCCCCACGATGTAGCGCCCCGGCTCGGCGATCACGCGCACGCGCTGCGGCAGCTTCGCGATTGCCGCGCGCAGCGGTGCGCAGAAGCGGCCGATGTCCTGCACCCGCCGGGCGTAGTCGATCGGAAAGCCGCCGCCGATGTCGAGCGTATCGAAGGCTCCGAGCCGTTCGCGGCGCGCCGCCGCCATGAGCCGTGTGCAGGCCTCCAGCGCCTCGACGTGCTTGGTCGCATCCGGGGTCTGCGAGCCGACGTGAAACGACAGGCCGCGCACGCCGATGCCGAGCTCCGCGGCGCCGCGCGCCAGCGGTAGCACGGCCTCCGGATCGCAGCCGAATTTGCGCGACAGGTCGCACACCGCCCCGGGCGAGCGGAACGACACCCGCAGCAGCAGCTCGACCTCGCCCGCACAGCGCGCGAACTTTCGCACCTCGTCGGGATTGTCCGCGACGAAGGTGCGCACGCCGAACTCGAGCGCGTTGGCGATGTCGGCGGCGCGCTTGATCGGGTGGCTATGGATGCAGCGCGCGGGGTCGACACCGAGCCGCGCGGCGAGCTGCACCTCGCCGCTGGTGGCGAGATCGAGAAAGCCGCCCTCCTCGATCACCGTGCGCACCACCGCCGGATGCGGCATGGGCTTCAGGGCGTAGTGCAGGTTGACGCGCGGCAAGGCGCGCTTCAGCTTGCGGTACTGCGCACGCACGCGCGCGCAATCGAGGATCAGCAGCGGCGAGCCGAACTCCCGCACCAGGCGCCGGATCTCTGCGGGCTCGAACGGATCGATGATTCGGGCGCGGCGCACCGGCGCTGAGTCTGCGGCAGAGCGCCGGTCTTCTACGGCAGCACCGCGCGGGTGCCGGTGGTGCCGTCGTCGCTTTCCGCGATGCTGGTCGCGGCCTTGAGCAGGCGGTCGCGAACCGCGTCCCAGCGTTCGCCCTCAGGCACGTCCTGCACCAGGATCCGCTGACAGCCGCCGCGATCGAGCGCGCGCAGGTTGTTGTAGAGGTCGCGGCTGTAGCTCTCCGGTTTGCGCCCGGCGTTGATCCAGGTGACGTACTTGTGCGAGCGCAGCGGCAGGCGCTGCGCGAGCACCGCGATGCGCCGTCCGCCGGCGGAGGCCGCATCGGCCTGCGCGTCGATCTCCCCCGCGGGCACGATGGTCATGGGGGTCAGCGGTGCGTAGTGGGTCGGTGAGCTGCCGGGCACGCGCGGCGACTCCCCGGCGGCGCCGATCAGCACCTCGCCGACCACCTGGCGGATCTGCGCCGCGGTGACGCTGCCCGGACGCAGCAGCCGGATATTGGCGCCTTCGAACGACACGATGGTCGACTCGAGCCCGATCTGGCACTCCCCGCCGTCGAGAATGATGCGCACCGCATCGCCGAGTTCCTCGCGCACGTGCTCGGCGCGGGTCGGGGAGAGCCGGCCATAGCGGTTCGCGGAGGGGGCGGCGATGCCGCCGCCGAAGGCGGTCAGCAGCTGCTGCGCCATCGGGTGGGCGGGCACACGGATCGCGATCGTGTCCTGCCCGCCGGTCACGACGTCGTGCACCTGAGGCGCGCGCGGCATCACCAGGGTCAGGGGTCCGGGCCAGAAGCTCTCGGCGAGCCGCGTGGCCGCTTGCGGCACCTCACGCACCCAGCGGTGCAGGAACCGCGGGCTGTCGAGGTGCACGATCACCGGGTGGGCGGCGGGCCGCCCCTTGGCCGCGAAGATCTTGCGCACCGCGGCGGGGTTCTGGGCGTTCGCGCCGAGCCCGTACACGGTCTCGGTGGGAAAGGCGACCAGCTCGCCGTCGCGCAGCGCCTGCACGGCGGTCTCGATCTCGACCTGGGTGGCTCTGACGGCTCGGGCCATAGGAGTGGACGAATTCTAGCAAGCCGCAGGCGACAGCTACCTGCGTGTTGCGGTAAAGCATCAGCTGACGCGCATGCGCTTGTTGTCCAAGGGGCTTGTCGGTCCCGGGGGCGGCTGGTTTCTGGTGACCAAGGCGCAGGGCGCGACTGCCGAGCGGCGACCGCACGTCCGTCCTTGCCACCTCCCACTACGACCGCCACGCGACCTACGTCCCGCTTTCCCGGCACCGTCACTCCACCGAAGTCTTGTACGCCGCGGAGGATTTTCAGCTGCCTTGGGCCAGAAAAGGTCTCGCGCCGGCACGCGGACCTTCGCGAGCAGAAGCTCGTCAGCGCTTCCTGGACGTGCTCTCGTGCGCCCGGCCGAAGGAGCTCGCCCAAGACTATCTCGACCGCGAGCCGACGCTCACGATGGAGACACTCGAAGCCGCCCAGCAACACGCCGCGGAGCAGTGGCTCACGAACCATCACGCCGGCGAGTTCGCCAGGTCGCATGCAGCTGGCGCCGACCACCGCTCGCCCGAGCTCGACGGCCAAGATTTGAATCTGTAGTGACTCTGAAATCCGCCCGGATTTGGGTCCGATGGCTGCTGGACAGGCCCAGAATCGAGCGCCCTCTCTCTCAGCTGCAGTCGCGACATCCAAGCCCTTCTGCTCCAGTAAGTTGATTACTTTCTGTCTCCATTCGGACTGCGGCGGATCAGGAATAGGACCGTGTCGGAGTACGGTTAATATAGTCGCTCCGTTGCGAGCGATGGGGATTTTGGGATCCGCGCCCGCTACTAACAGCTCGTACGCGATGTCAAATTTTTGATTTTCGATAGCAAGGGCAAGCGGGGTGTGGAGTTGACCCGCTTTCGTGGACACCTCAACGTTGGATATTGGAGGGTTCCGCCACCAATAGCACTCCGAGCCGCTTCGGCCAGGACATCGGTTGTAACGCTGCCTTCCACCCACTCCTTGGAACTGCAGCATCAGTGTCGTCGATCCTTTCCTCGCTTCATTAGCGGCAGCGAAACTGTATACCAGAACATCGCTCCGCCTACGGCTCCAAATGCAGCCCAGACAACCGCGAGATAGAACGCCCATGCAACAGTCAAAGTGCCCTGCGAGTAGTTCTGAGACAAAAAAATAAAAAACCCCGGCAAAGAAAAGGCCGCCTCAAACAACGCGATGTGCCCCTTCAGCGAGGAGCTTCCCCACTTCATAAAATTCATGGGCATGTCGGCGACGTGGATAGGTATCCAGCCGTACCACCGAGTGGGGCGAGATACGCTGCACCAACAGCGCCTCCGAGAGCCAAAGTGTGGGGTCCTTCGAAAGCCGCGAAGATAGCCGCGCCCCCTTCTGCAGCTTCTACCTCTGGGAAACCAATGAGGTTCGCCACGATGACGCCGCCAACAGCTACGCCAGCAATAGTGCCGACGAGGGCACCCGTTGTGATGTTGCTTTGTACGTTTGGATTATTGGCGGGACTCGGTGTACCTCCATTCGGGCACGTCGTCGATGGCAGCGGTGGCAGCGCCGCCTGACAGCCACATCCCAATCTAGCGCAGGCCGCGGGCATAGCCGGGGGCTGATTCCCTTGCGGCAGATTTAGTGCGTGCGCAGAAAACGCATAACCAATCCTGTCACGAGGATCGATACGAGTAGAACTGCAAAGTACAAGATCAAGGTAGTCCGTCTGCTCGCTGGCGAGCGGTATCGGTCCGCGATCTGCGGAGTATCGGCGAACTCTCTGAGGCGTCGCGTGGCAACGAACATGATCACACCTGCCGGCACAGTAACCCAGGGAATCCAATCTTTACTCGCGAGCAACGAGGGATAGAAGGAAGCGAAAATCAGCAATACAACGCAAAGACCAGGGACTCCAACAACAATCATAAATTGGGTAATGGCATCCTGACAGGCCTTGCTGGGGTCATTTCGGTAAGTTCTCCCTAGCGTGTACCCGTAGAGCCTCGCAAAAATGTAGTGACTGATATTCATCTTCGAGAGCGGTGCACTGAGCGATGACATCGGAATGATTAGGGGCCGCCACTGAGCAAGCAAACACCGGTCGCGATACGCTCAGTAATGAACTTACTGCCTCCAGCGAGTTGGTAAACTCCCGCCGCGGTAGCGCCCAAGGGGCCCAACGATGACAGGGCTCCGCCGATGACAGTATCGACACCCTCGAACGCAAAGTCGGTATAGTTTCCGTTGGCGAAGTCCACGGCGGCGCTGATTGCCGAAGTTGCGGTGCCAACATAGCCAGCGACTGGACCGATCGTTGCCAGCCCCGGCAACAATCTAGAGCCTCTCGCTATCTGACTACCTGCGGCGATGATGCCTGCGTCCAAGCCCGCTGCACCGGCAACTGTGATTGGCGCGCCACCCGCGTCGTTTAGACTCGACGCTAAGCCGCAAGCGGTATTGTGAAGAGAAGCTTGCGGATTCCCTTGCGGCTGTGGAGTCGTTCGCGACTGTTGAGCTGTTTGCGTCTGCCCCTGGGGAACAGAGATGGCACCTTGCGGCCACGGGACCGTGATATTTGGAGCTGCTAGCGGGACTGTGGTGTAGTAATTGCCACACACGTTGATAACCGAGCAAACGTTGTCGGCGTTGCAAGTGTTTGGTAGTGTATATGTCACCGTTACTGAGCCACCGGAGACCAAGTTGCCATTGGAATCGTAATATGGTTGGTTGAATTCCTCCAACATCTCGGCATTCTCTTGGCTGGTGATCTGATTCGAAGTTGCGATCTCAGCATACAGTAATGCAGCGCCGGCGCTGGCATCACCCACGCCCACCCCATCGACCTGTTTGCACGCCCACGCTGGGGTACAAAACCCGGACGGATCGATGTTGGTGAGTGGGTTGTTATTTGCGTAGGTGTAGCGGTTATAGCTCTGCGAGTTGGTTCGATCCGGAATGTACGGATCGGCCGACAGCATACGTCCGATGGTCGAGTCCTCGACGCGCCCGTTCATGTGGTTCATGCCCATCCAGAGCCCGAGCTGCGTCTGGAACGTATAGCCCTGGCGCGTAATGCCGGCCGCGGTAGTAAGATCCGAGTTACTGGCCGCACCGGACCAGGTCGTGGGATTCCTTCGCTGCCCGAAAGGTGTGAAGCTCTCGTTGACGACGCTCGTGCCGCTGCTGTTGGTGAGATCGGAGACGCTCGCCTCGTGATCGGAGAGCACGTACGTGAAGGTGTTGCCGGCACTTGAGCGAGCGTATACGGCCACGGGCTCATTACCCGCGAAGATGTAGTGCCGATAGGTCGTGGCCGAGACCACCTCAAGAAGGCCGCCGACGTAATTGGTAGTCTCGCTCGTCCCGTTACCCGTATACATCTGCTGCCAGCGCATGCGGTCCGGGCCGTAGGAGAAGGCTACGGTTTCAGCCGTTGAGCCACTGCCAGCATTCACCGTGACCGGGTAGTTGTAGCTCGTCCACGTGATCGAGTTGCCCTGCCGCGCTGTGGCATTGCCATTGGC
>JASHTN010000391.1 GCA_030040525.1 Gammaproteobacteria bacterium
AGGATGACCGCGAATGGGACTCGGGCGTGGTGCTCAAGATTACGCCGCAATTCAGTGTGGCGGCGGACGGCTACTACGAGTGGACCACGCACTACCTCGACACCGGCCAGTTCGGCGTGGTGCCGATCTTCGCGCCCTTCAACTACGCCTCGGGTCACATCTGGGGCAGCGAGCTCTCGGCGCGCTACCAGACGGACAGCCTCACGGTCTATGCGAGCACGACCCTCGGCAGAAACTGGGAACGCGGCGTCGTCACCGGCCAGTTCAACTTCCCGGCCGACGAGCTCGCCTATATCGACGACCATGCGATCGTGCTCGACCACCAGCCGCTCTACGGCGCGTCCGCCGGCGCGAGTTTTCGGGTCGGCGGCTACACCGTCGCCGCCGACGGCATCTACAGCAGCGGACTGCGCGCCGGATTCGCGGATCTCGAGAAGCTGCCGCAGGTGGTGCAGGTGAACCTGAGCGCCGAGCGCTCCTGGCAGATTCCGGGCGTCGGTCTCCTCACCAACCGCGTGGCGGCGCTCAACGTCCTCGACCGCGTCAACCTGATCCGGCCCGCCGAGGGCATCGGCATCTTCCAGTCCGCGTATGGGCCGCGGCTCACGCTCTACGACACGGTGACGCTGCGCTTCTGAGCGCGTCAGCCGCCCCGGGTCCCGGAGCCGGCCACCATCACGTCGGCGAACACGAAGCCGTCGCGCTCCACCACGGTGCCGACTTCGACCGCGAAGGGCGCTGCAAACATGGGACCTGCGGAGACCACGGTGTGAAACTCGCCGTTCTCGCCGCAGGGATCGACCTGCGGCGGCAGCTCCGCGAGCAGCGCCTCGTCGAAGCGCCGGCCGGCAAACTCGCGTCCCAGGCGGCGCGGATCGACGCACACGAGGTGGGCGAGGAGTCCGCTCGCGATCATGGTGCGGGCGAGCGCCGCCGTGTCGCGCCGCCAGAGCGGAAAGACCGGCGTGATGCCCACCGCCGCGAGCTGCCGCTCGCGGTAGGCGCGTATGTCCTCGAGGAAAAGATCCCCGAACACCATGTGCGTCACGCCCTGCTCGCGCATGCGCGCGCAGGCCTCGCGCATGCGCGCCTCGTAGACCTCGTTGGAGCAGGGGTTGGGCAGCATCACCTTCAGCGCCGGCAGCCCGAGCGCTGCGATCTGCCGATCGAGCACGCTATTGCGCACCCCGTGCATGGCCACACGGTCGTAAGCCTCGTTGAGCGTGGTGAGCGCCCCGACCACCTCGGCGAGCCCCTCACGCCCAGCCTCGTAGAGGGCGTAGGCGCTGTCCTTGCCTGAGCTCCAGGAAATAAAGGCTTTGGGGAGACTGGGCATCCCGCCATTATCCACTGAAATCAATTCGTTACACTCTTGCGGAGAACTCGGCGCACGGTGCATGATCGGTCGGTCAACGGACCGTCCGCTGACGCGTTCAGTAAAACGGGGGAGCTGCAGCCGGGCGCCAACGGTCGCGGGCTCTGCCCTGAGGTCAATATGATCAAGCGGCTGATCTGCAACTCGCTTCTCATTGCGGCGGGCGCCTGCGCCGTGACGGCGTGCGCCACTCTGACCGTTCGATCTGACGTCAATACCGCGATGTATCACCCCGGCCAGTGCCACACGTTCGCATGGGCCGGCTCCTTCCGTGAGACCCGCGGGGGCTCGCATAACGGCCTCGCGAATCCGGTGAACGAAAGCCGCCTGCGCAGCGCCATATCGTCCCATCTGCAGGCCCTGGGGGTGCGGCCGGCCGCCGCCAACGCCGCCGATTGCCTGGTCGGGTACGGCATCGGCTCGCGGACGGTGGTGGAGGACTACGGTCCGTATTGGGGCCCCTACTGGGGCGGGGGCTACGGCTGGGGACCCTACTGGGGAGGCTGGGGCTGGGGTCCGCCCTACCCTTACGTCTACCGCGAGGGGGTGATCGGCGTGGACCTGTATGACGGCCGCACCCGCGAGGCGCTCTGGCACGCTCAGGTCAACCAGAGTCTGCAGGGCGCGACCGGCGCGGACGCCGAGCAGAAGATCAACGTGGCGGTGTCCGCCATCTTCAGCAAGTACCCCGGCTGAGTCTCTCCCGGAAGCGGCTTGTCGCGCCGCGGCCTGACCGGGCAACATGCGGGGCGTGCGCAGTCCCGTCGGCCTTGCCCTGGTCTTCCTCAACGTCCTGCTCGATCAGCTCGGATTGCCGGTGCCGGCAGTCCCCACGCTCGTGGTCGCGGGCGCCATGGCTGGCGCCGGCAGGCTCTCGGTTCCAGGTATATGCGCGCTCGCGGTGGGCGCTTGTGTGCTCGGCGACGGCGCGTGGTATGCGGCCGGGCGCATCTACGGCGGCCGCGTCATGCGCTTGCTGTGCCGCATCTCGCTGTCGCCCGATTCCTGCGTCGCCCAGACGCAAAGCCGCTTCGAGCGCTGGGGCGTGAAGGTGCTGCTCGTTGCGAAGTTCGTTCCGGGACTGTCGATCGTTGCACCGCCGCTCGCCGGTGCGACGCGCATGGGCTGGCCGCGCTTCCTCGTCTTCAGCCTGCTGGGATCGATCCTCTGGGTGGGAGTGGCACTCGCTGCCGGGTTGCTGCTGCGGCGTGAGATCGAGCAACTGCTGCCGCGCGCGGTGCATATCGGCGGCGTCTCGGCGACCGTGCTGCTCGTGCTCCTCGGCGGCTACGTCGCCTGGAAATGGTGGGAACGGCGGCGCTTCATCAACGCGCTCAATATGGCGCGCATCAGTGTCGCGGAGCTGCACGAGCTGCTCGCGGGCGATGCCGCGCCTGTGATCGTCGACGTGCGCTCGCCGACGGCCCAGCTCGTGGAGCTGCGCCGCATCCCGGGCGCGCTGCATCTGCCGGCGCGCGATGTCGGACAGCACGTGGCGAAACTGCCGCGCGACCGCGACATTGTCTTCTACTGCACCTGTCCGAACGAGGCTTCGGCTG
>JASHTN010000034.1 GCA_030040525.1 Gammaproteobacteria bacterium
CTGCTCGACCGGTGCCTCTTCGGACCGGTCTCCGGCCGCGCGGGTCTCCTCGGCGGGTGCCTGCGCGTGCTGCGCTATCCCTACGCCGTGCTGCGCGACCTGGCGCGCGGCGAGATCAACCTGCGCGCCATGAGCCTGGTGTACACGACGCTCCTGTCGCTGATCCCGCTGCTCGCCTTCAGCTTCGCGGTTCTCAAGCTTTTCGGCGGCCGCCGCGACCTCGAGCCGATCGTCTATCAGTTCTTCGCGCCGCTCGGCGCGACCGCGGCCACCGAGCTCACCGCGCGCGTGCTGCAGTTCGCCAGCCACGTGAGCGGCGGCGTGGTCGGCTCGGTGGGGCTGGCGCTGCTCACCTGGACGCTGCTCGGCACCATCAAGAAGGTCGAGGACAGCTTCAACTTCCTGTGGCACGTCGATCAGCCGCGCAGCTTCGCACGGCGCGTCGCCGAATACACCTCGCTCCTGATCGCAGGCCCCGTGTTGCTGGTCGGCTTCATCGGCCTGTCGCACCGCGCGCTCTCCAGCGTGCCGCTGCAGGAGCTGGTGCGGCTGCCGTTGCTGCAGCGGCTGCGCGGCACGGGCATCAGGCTCGCCCCCTACGCGATGGTGAGCGCGTTCTTCATGGCACTCTACATGCTGATCCCCAACACCCGGGTGCGCTGGCGCCCCGCGCTCACCGGCGCGCTGGTCGGGGGCGTGCTCTGGGCCGCGGTCGGCCGGATGTTCACGGCCTTCGTCGTCTACTCGACGCGCCTCACCATCGTCTACGCCGGCTTCGCGTTCGTGGTGGCGGCGCTGCTGTGGACTTACTTCGGCTGGCTGATCCTGCTCGCCGGCGCCCAGCTCTCGTTCTACGTGCAGAATCCGGCCTACCTGCGCCTGGGACTCCAGCAGCTGCGGCTCTCGAGCATCGAGCTGGAGAGCCTCGCGCTCAGGCTCATGTACTTCGTCGGCCGCACGCACGTCAGCGGCGGGCGGCGCTGGAGCGTCAACCGGCTCGCCAACGAGCTGGGACTCCCGGGGATTGCGCTGGCGCAGATGGCGGCGGCGCTCGAGCGCGAGTCGCTGCTGATCGTGACCGACAGCGACGAGCTGGTGCCGGCGCGCGACATCGGCCACATCGGCGTGCACGAGATCCTGCAGATCGCGCGGCAGCAGCGCAGCGGCCACCTCGCGCCGCGCAATCTGCCGATCCCGCCGGTGGACCGCGTGCTGGCCGCGCTCGAGGAAGCCCGCCGCAGAAGCTGCGGCGAGCTCAGCCTGCGCGATCTGGTGGAGGAGGCGCCGCGCCCGGCACTGCTCACCCCGCGCCAGCTCGCCCCGCGCTAGCCGGCTGCGGCCCGCAGGCCGCGCTCTCACTCCCCCGCGATCGTCATCTCGCTGATCAGCACCGAGCCGACCTGGATGCCGCCGCGCGTGTCGACGTCGGCGCCGAGAGCGACGATGTCGCGGTACATCTGCTTGAGGTTGCCGGCGATCGTGATCTCGTGCACCGGGTGGAGAATCGCGCCGTTCTCGACCCAGAAGCCGCTCGCGCCGCGCGAGTAGTCGCCCGTCACGCCGTTCACCCCCTGTCCCATCAGCTCCGTGACCAGGAGTCCGGTACCAAGGCGCCGCAGGAGCTGCGCAGCCGGCAGCCCGCCGTCCGCGCTCGCCACCAGCAGATTGTGCAGGCCGCCGGCGTTGCCGGTGGTCTTGAGCCCGAGTCGCCGCGCCGAGTAGCTGCCGAGCACGTAGCCCTCGAGCACACCGCCTGCGACCAGGTCGCGATCGCGCGTCGCGGCGCCCTCCTGGTCGAAGGGGGCGCTCGCCAGGCCCCTCGGGATATGCGGCCGCTCCTGCATGCAGATGAACTCGGGGAACACCTGGCTGCCCGCCGCCCCGAGCAGGAACGAGGCCTTGCGATACTGGCTGGTGCCGCGGATCGCGCCGATGAAGTGCCCGAGCAGGCCGCGCGCCATCTCGGGAGCGAACGCCACCGGCGCTCTGCCTGTCGGCCGGCGGCGGGCGCCGAGCCGCGCGAGCGCCCGCTCACCGGCGATGCGGCCGACCGTCGCGACCGGCTCGAGCTGCGCGGGATCGCGCGCCACGCTGTACCAATAGTCGCGCTGCATCTCCTCGCCCTGCTGCGCGATGAGCGTGGCGCTCACCGAGTGGCTGGTGGAGCTGTAGCCGGCGAGAAAGCCGTGCGAGTTGCCGTAGACGCCGGTGTGGCGCTGGCTGTTGACCGCGGCACCCTCGGAGTTGCTGAGCCGCGCATCGACGGCACGACCGGCCGCCTCGCACTCGCGCGCCAGCTCGATGGCACGCTCGGGCGCGAGCTCCCAGGGATGATCGAGATCGAGATCGGGGATGTCGCGGGCGAGCGCCTCCGGCTCGATGAGTCCGGCGTAGCTGTCCTCGGCCGTGTAGCGCGCGATCGCGCACGCTTTGCCGACGGTCTCGACGACCGCCGCGCGGGCGAGGTCGGCGGTGCTGGCCGAGCCCTTGCGCGTGCCGAAGTACACCGTGATTCCGAGGCCGCGGTCGCGCTGGTACTCCACCGTCTCGACCTCGCCGAGCCGCACGTTCACCGAGAGCCCGCGGCTCACGGAGGCGTCGGCCTCGCACGCCGAGGCGCCCTGGCGGCGTGCCTCCGCCTGCGCGAAGCCGACCATGTCGGCGAGTTGCGCGCCGGCCTCGCTTTCCGGGGTGTGCGGTCCTGTGGGGGTTGCTGGCATCGCGCGCGTGTCGGCTGAGCGGAGTTGGCGATCGGCCGCCCGTACGCCGGCCGGCCTCACTTAAGGGTAAATTGTAGCAATGAGCGCTGCGCAAGACGCCCCGCCCGGGCGGCCCAGCAAGAGCGCGCGCAAGCGCGCCGCGCAGGCCGCCCAGGAGCTGGGTGAGCAGCTGCTGCGGCTGTCCGATGCCGCCCTCGAGGCGCTCGGCCTGCCGGCGGAGCTCCGCCAGGCGCTGCAGGAGGCGCGCGGCATCGCCAGCCGCGCCGCCCGCGCCCGGCAGCGCCAGTACATCGGCCGGCTGATGCGCGCGCTCGACCCGGTGCCGATCCGCGCCGCGCTCGCCGCGCGCG
>JASHTN010000392.1 GCA_030040525.1 Gammaproteobacteria bacterium
AAGACTGATGAGGACGACCTGGATCACGCTCGCGCGCGGGTCCGAGCGGCGATGCAGCCCTGGGATCAGCCCCGCCACGGCGATATAGAGAAATCCGGCCGCCGCGAAGGCGAGAGCATAGGGCAGCGCGCCCATCGCCCGGCGCAAGCCGTAGTACGCCACGATCGCCCCGATCACGGAGGCAATCCCGGTCGCGAGATTGAGCAGCAGCGCCCGCCGCCGCGACAGCCCGGCGTGCACCAGGATGGCAAAGTCACCGACACGATGCGGGATCTCGTGCGCGGCAACGGCGAGCGTCGTGACGAGTCCGAGCGGAATGCTCGAGAGAAATGCCGCGGCGATCAGCACACCGTCGAGCGAATTGTGAATACTGTCCCCCACCAGGACCAGCACCCCCGAGGCCCGATCGCGGGCCGCGTCGCCGCCACCGTGCGCAGGGTCGTGAGAGTGCGCATGCCACCAGAGCACCAGCTTCTCGATCACGAAGAAGAATCCCAGACCCAGAACCAGGGTGAGTCCCAGGGCGCGCGCGCTGCCGCGGCCTGCGCCTTCGATCGCTTCCGGCAGCAGCGCCAGCAGCGCCGCGCCGAGCAGTGCACCGGTGGCAAAGCTGACGAGGTGCGGCAGCAGGCGCAGGCTGCGCTCTTCCGGCAGCCAGAGGAGCACTACTGCAAACGCCGCGCTCGCAATGCCGCCGAACGCGGCGAACACCATCACCCAGATGAGGAGCGGCACCGGACTACTCCAGCCAGATGAGTGCTGCCATGCGCCCGCATCGACCGTCGCGCCGGAACGAGAAGAATCGCGCGCGATCCGCGTAGGTGCACCACCCACCGCCGAAAACGGCCGCGATGCCGAGGGCCGCGAGCCGCCGCCGCGCGAGCGCCACGAGATCGCATTGCCAGCGGCCGCGGGTGTTGGCGACAAAGGCCTGAGCCGCCTTGGCATCCAGCGCCACGAACGCAGCGCGCACCTCGCTCCCCACCTCGAAGTGCGCCGCGGAGATCGCCGGTCCGAGCCACGCGATGAGCTCTGCAGGCGGGACACCGAGGCGCGCCACGGTCGCCTCGAGGACTCCGGCGGCGAGTCCGCGCCAGCCCGCGTGGGCGACCCCGGCCACCTTCGCATCGCCAGAGGCAAAGAGCACCGGCATGCAATCGGCCACCTGCACGGCGCACACCCTTTCCGGACGACGGGTGATGACCGCATCCGCAGCGGCCTCTGCCGTCTGCGCCTCGAGCTCCGCTACGGCCGTGCCGTGCACCTGCTCGAGCCAGGCGGGCTCGGCCGGCAGGCGCAGCGCCTCACGCACGCGCCTGCGGTTCTCCGTGACGCAGGCACGGACATCGCCGACGTGCGCACCGACGTTGAGCGAGTCGTAGGGGGCAGCGCTGACGCCTCCCGTGCGCAGCGTGAAGGCCGCACGCACGCCGCGCGGCGCCGGCCAGTCCGGCGTCAGGACTCCGACGCCCTGCGTCGTGATAGCCGCAGTCACGTGCGGTCCGCTTCGAGCGCGGCGAGGAGCCGGTGCATGTCCCCGGGCAACGGCGCCTCCCAGTGCAGCTCCCGCCCGGACGCCGGGTGCTTCAGGCCTAAGCGCGCCGCGTGCAGCGCCTGGCGCGGAAAGTCCGCGAGCTCTGCGGCAAGCGCAGGACTGGCGCCGGCGGGAATGCGCCGCCGGCCCCCATAGAGGCGGTCGCCAACGATGGGAAAGCCGGCGTGCGCAAGGTGTACGCGAATCTGATGCGTGCGGCCGGTCTCCAGTCCGATGGCGACCTCGGTGTGCGCGCGAAAGCGCCGCACCACGCGATAGTGCGTCACGGCCGGGCGGCCGTCGCGGCGCACCGCCATGCGCACGCGCTGCGCGGGGTGCCGGCCGATCGGCTCATCGATCGTGCCGCCGCCGGTCATAACCCCCGCGCAGACCGCGAGGTACTGGCGGGAGATCTCGCGCGCGGCGAGCGCGGCGACCAGCGCAGCGTGCGCCTCCGGCGTGCGCGCCACCACCAGGAGGCCGCTCGTGTCCTTATCCAGCCTGTGGATGAGGCCCGCGCGCGGCACCAGCGCGAGCCGCGGATCGAATGCCAGGAGCGCGTTGAGCAGCGTGTGGCGGGGATTGCCGGCGCCCGGGTGAACGACGAGCCCGGCGGGCTTGTTCAACACGATCAGCGCGCGGTCGCGGAAGACGACATCGAGCGGCAACGCCTCGGGTGCCGCGGCGATTCTGGCCGTAAGCTGTGCGCTCACCTCGACCTTCTCCCCGCCCTGGATGCGGTCCCGGGCGCGCAGCGTCCGGCCGGGGGTGCGCACCGCTCCGGACTCGATCCAGGACTTGAGCTGCGCCCGCGAGTACTGCGGCAGAGCGCGCGCCAGCGCCTGGTCGAAGCGCAGGCCCCGGAGCTCCGCCGGCAGGCTGAGCGCATGCGAGCGGAACTCGACGGGCTCTGCTCCGGTCGGAGGTCCAGCCGGTGGATTCGCTATACTCGTTGAACTCACCCGGCGTGAAGCCAAAGAAGGGCCTTCCAGATGACCTTGTCCGGTCCGGTGCGCGGCAGCGTGGTCGCGCTGTGCGCACTGTGCGTCGTCCTGGTCGTGCTCCCTGGCTGCGCTGCTCACCGCGCGCGCGCCGCGGCGAAGGCGGCGAAGGTGACCCCCGAGATCCTCTACAAGCGCGCCAAGCACGACCTCGACAACAATAACTTCTCGGGCGCGATCAAGACCTACGAGACGCTGACGGCGCGCTTCCCGTTCGCGGACGAGGCCCGTCAGGCACGCATCGACCTGATCTACGCATATTACCGCGCCGGGGAGGATGAGTCCGCCACCGACGCCGCCGACGCCTTCATCCGCGAGAATCCGACGCATCCGCGCGTCGACTACGCCTACTACGTCAAGGGGCTGGTCGACTTCGAGCACCAGCCCAATGCGCTCGAGGCGCTGTTTCACGCCGACATGAGCAAGCGGCCGCCGACGACCGCGCGCAAGGCGTTTGCCGCCTTCAAGATCGTGGTCGAGCAGTATCCGAAGAGCGAATACGCCCACGACTCGCTGCAGCGCATGGTGTACCTGCGCAACCGCCTGGCGAACTACGAGGTGCACGTGGCGCAGTACTACCTGAAGCGTGGCGCGTACATCGCCGCTGCGCAGCGCGCCAAAGGGACGATCGAGCAGTACGACGGCGCGCCGGCCGTGCGCGAGGCGCTGGCGATCCTCATCACGTGCTACGACAAGCTGGGACTGCAGCCGCTCGCCGCCCAGGCGCGCCAGGTGTACGCGGCCAACTATTCCTCCACCGTGGCCCAGTCGCAGCCGGCCATGCACCACTCGTGGTGGCGGTTCTGGTGAGGGCTCAGCGCCGGTAGCCGCTCGTGATCGGGTAGCGCCAGTCGCGCCCGAAGGCCCGGCGGCTGACCCGCACGCCCGGCGGCGCCTGGCGGCGCTTGTACTCGTTGCGTTTCACCAGATCGAGCACGCGGGCGACCGTCGCCCGATCGAAGCCGCGCGCCTCGAGCTCGTCCACCGACAGATCCTCCTCGATGAACCCCTCGAGGATGGGGTCGAGCACCTCGTAAGGCGGCAGCGAGTCGGAGTCCTGCTGATCGGGCCGCAGCTCTGCGGAGGGCGGCCGCTCGATGACCCGCCGCGGGATCGCCACGCCGAGCGAGTTGCGGTAGGCGGCAAGCCGGTAGACCAGGAGCTTGCTGCAGTCCTTGATGGGCGCGAAGCCCCCGGCCATGTCGCCGTACAGCGTCGCGTAGCCGACCGCCATCTCACTCTTGTTGCCGGTGGTGAGCAGCATCCTGCCGGTCTTGTTGGACAGTCCCATGAGCAGCAGCATGCGGCAGCGCGACTGGATGTTCTCTTCGGCAGCGTCCGGCGGACGGTCGGCAAACTCGTTCCGCAGCGTCGCCAGTGTCGCCTCGAACATGTTCTCGATGGACAGCACGCTGTACTTCACGCCGAGCAGCCGCGCCTGCTCCTCGGCGTCGGCGACACTCATGGACGAGGTGTAGCGCGACGGCATCATGACGGCCTGCACGCGCTCCGCTCCCAGCGCGTCGACGGCGATCGCGAGCGTGAGCGCCGAGTCGATGCCGCCCGAGAGCCCCATGACGACCCCGGGAAAGCCGTGCTTGCCCACATAGTCGCGCACGCCGAGCACGAGTGCGCTGTAGACGCTCGCCTCATCCGAGAGCCCGGCGGCGACGGTTCCCGCAAGCGGTGTCACCTTGCCGCGCGCATCGCGCACGAACTCCGCGACGAAGCTGCCCTCGGCGAACGGCGGCGCGCGCATCAGCACCTCGCCTCGTGCGTCCATGACGAACGAGTTGCCGTCGAAGACCAGCTCGTCCTGCCCGCCGAAGAGGTTCACGTAAGCGATCGGCAGACCGACATCGTGCGCCCGCGCACGCGCGATATCCTCGCGCTCACGCTGCTTGTGGATCTCGTAAGGCGAAGCGTTGATCACGGCGAGCAGCTCCGCACCGCCCGCGCGTGCGAGCTGCGCACTCTGCGGCGTCCAGAGGTCCTCGCAGATCAGCAGGCCCACCCGCAGCCCCTTGGCAGTGACGATTGTCGGCTGCGTGCCGGGCTGGAAGTAGCGCTTCTCGTCGAACACCTTGTAGTTGGGCAGCTCGGCCTTGCGGTGCATGGCGGCGATCTCCCCATTCGCGATCAGCGCCGCCGAGTTGTAGATCCCGGCGCGCGTGTACTCCGGGAAGCCCACCATGACCGCGACGTCGCGCACCTCGTCGCGCACCCGCGCGAGCCCGCGCTCGACCTGGCGCCGCAGTCCGCGGTGAAGCAGCAGGTCCTCGGGCGGATAGCCGCAGAGCGTGAGCTCGGGGAACAGCACCAGGTCCGCCCCGAGCTCGGCACGCGCACGGCGGGCGCTCTCGAGGACGCGCCCGGCGTTGCCCGCGACATCCCCAACCAGGAGATTGATCTGCGCCAGCGCGATCCGCAGCGACTCGCTCATGCGAGCTTACGAGCCGATCCTCACCGCCGGGCGCGCTTCCGGCGCACCGCGCGATGAGGCGCAGTGTGCGCCTTGCGCTTCGCCGGGCGCTCAGCGTGCGCCGCCGCCCGCGCCGGGCGGCTCGTCGCGACGCGGGACGCCGCTGGCCCGGTTCCCGCTCGATGGCCGCGGAGCAGCTCGTTCATCGCCGCGCCGAGCTCGGCCGGAGACTTGACCGTGCGCACGCCCGCGGCTTCGAAGGCCGCGTACTTGTCGGCGGCCGTGCCCTTGCCGCCTGCGACGATCGCTCCCGCGTGTCCCATGCGCTTGCCCGGCGGGGCGGTGACGCCCGCAATGTAGGCGACGACGGGCTTGGAGACGGATCTGCGGATGTAGTCGGCCGCGGCCTCCTCATCGCTCCCGCCAATCTCGCCGACCAGGATGATGCCGGAGGTAGCGGGATCGCGCTCAAAGAGCTCGACCACGTCGATGAAGCTCATGCCGCGCACCGGATCGCCGCCGATGCCGACGCAGCTGCTCTGGCCGAGCCCGATACGGGTGGTCTGGTACACGGCTTCATAGGTGAGGGTGCCCGAGCGCGACACAATACCCACCACACCCTTCTGGTGAATGAAGCCGGGCATGATGCCGATCTTGCATTCCCCCGGCGTGATAACTCCGGGGCAGTTCGGACCCACGAGGCGGGTGCCGGAGCCGGCGAGCACGGCCTTGACACGCACCATGTCGTTCACGGGCACGCCCTCGGTGATGCAGACGACGAGCTCGATGCCGGCATCCGCGGCCTCGAGGATCGAGTCCGCGGCTCCTGCGGCGGGCACGTAGATCATGCTGGCGGTGGCGCCCGTGGTGCGCACCGCTTCGCGCACCGTATCGAATACCGGGAGCTTGAGGTGCTGCTGCCCGCCGCGCCCCGGCGTGACGCCGCCGACCAGCTTCGTGCCATAGGCAAGCGCCTGCTCGCTGTGAAAGGTGCCCTGCTTGCCGGTGAAGCCCTGGCACAGGACCCTGGTGTTGCGGTTGACGAGGATGCTCATGCCTTGCCCCTCCTGGCGGACGCGACCACCTTGCGCGCGGCGTCCGTAAGGTCCTCGGCGGGGGTGATTGCAAGTCCGCTCCGCGCGAGCATGTGACGCGCCTTGTCGGCGTTGGTGCCCTCGAGCCGCACGACGACCGGCACTCTGACGCCCACCTTTTTGACCGCCGTGATGACGCCTTCGGCGATCAGGTCGCATCTGACGATGCCGCCGAAGATATTCACCAGCACGGCACGCACCTTCGGATTGGAGAGAATGAGCTCGAATGCCGCGGTCACCCGCTCGGCGGTGGCTCCACCGCCCACGTCGAGAAAGTTCGCCGGCTCACCGCCGTGCAGCTTGATGAGATCCATGGTCGCCATGGCGAGTCCGGCGCCATTCACCATGCAGGCGATGTTGCCGTCGAGCGAGACGTAGTTGAGGTCGTGCTCGCTGGCGCGCCGTTCCATCGGGTCTTCCTGGCTCGCATCGCGCAGCTGCGCGAGCTCCGGGTGACGAAACAGCGCATTGGCATCGACGTTGATCTTGGCATCGAGCGCGACGAGCGCACCGGCTCCGGTGACGATCAGCGGGTTGATCTCCACCAGGCTCAAGTCCTTCTCGATGTAGAGTCGATAAAGAGCCGTGACGAGCGACCGGAATTCGCCGACCTGCGGGCCCTTGAGCCCGAGGCCGAAGGCGAGCTCGCGCGCCTGGTAGCCCTGGAGCCCCGCAGCCGGGTGGATGTTGACGGTGAGAATCCTCTCGGGGGTCTTGTGCGCAACCTCCTCGATCTCCATCCCGCCGGCGGCGGAAGCGATGAGCGCAATGCGCCCGCGCTCGCGGTTCAAGGTGAGTGACACGTAGATCTCACGCGCGATATCGGAGCCGACCTCGACGTACACCCGCTCGACCGGCAGGCCCGCGGCGGGGGTTTGAGGAGTGACCAGGCGCTTGCCGAGAAGCTCGCCGGCCGCAGCACGCACTGCATCCAGGTCACGTACAAGCTTCACGCCGCCCGCCTTGCCGCGACCGCCGGCGTGCACCTGGGCCTTCACCACCCAGACGGAGCTGCCGAGGTCACGGGCGGCCGCAGCGGCTTCGTCTGCGCTCGCGGCCACTTTGCCGGCAGGAACGTCGATGCCGTAGCTGCGGAAGATGTCCTTGGCCTGGTATTCGTGAAGGTTCATTGTCCGGCCCCGGCGGGTAAAAGAGCGATTTTCCCGAAATTGCCGGGTAGTGGCCAGTAAGCTCCGGTTATCCCGGCCCCTGAGTCGGCTGCTGGCAGCGGTCTTCGAGCCCGCGGTTGCGATGTCAGTCGCGACCCGGTCCCGGGGGAAGATGCTAGAGTCCCGCCGGCCGCACAGGCCTGAAAGCGAGCCCGACACCTCCAATGCCGGCTAGCGTCGCCGCACTCACCGAGCCTCCGAGCGATCTTGCCTGGCGGGTGATCGGGCTCCTGAACCTCTATCGGCTGCTCGTGCCTGCGGTGCTGCTCGCCATGCAGTCGTTCACCGGCTGGGGCCTGACGACGGCACGCCCCGGGCTCTTCGTCGCAGCCTGCATCGCCTACTTCACCGCCGCGGTGCTGCTCGTCATCGCGCGGCGATTGCACTGGTCGAGTCTGCGCATCGTCGCGCTGGTCAACGCCACGGTGGATGCGCTCGCGGTCGGCCTCATCCTCTATGCGAGCGGCGGCGTGGCGAGCGGGCTCGCGATTCTCCTGGCGTTGCCGGTCCTGGCCCTCACCGTGCTGGCAAACCGGCGCGATGCGCTCCTGATCGCCGCGGTCGCCGTCACCGCGGTCCTCCTGCAGCAGGTTTTTGTCGGCTTCACGGACGCAGGGCCCGTCGGCGATTACCTGACCGCCGGCGTCTTCGGCGTCGTCCTTTTCGGCGTTGCGCTGGCCACCTCGCCCGTGGCGAATCGCCTGCGCGAGAGCGAGGCGCTGGTGCACCGGCAGGAGGTGGACCTGGCGAATCTCGCGCAGCTGTCGCAATACATCGTGCAGCACCTGCGCGAGAGCATTCTCGTCATCGACGAGCAGGATCGGATCCGGCTCATCAACGAGTCCGCCGCCGAGATCCTCGGTGATCAGAATGCCTACCCGGGCGTGCTGATCGGCGAAGCCTGCCCCAGGCTGCTCTTTCTCCTCGAATCGTGGCGACAGAGCGCGGCTGCCGCTCGCCCGGACGCAGACCCGACCTTCGTTGCCGCGGATGGCGCGCGCGTCATCCGCGCGCACTTTGCGCCGCTCGGTGCGGCAGATCCCGGGCCGCTGCTCATTTTTCTCGAAGACACCAGCCTCATCGCCGAGAAGGTGCAGCAGTCGAAGCTCGCGGCCCTCGGGCGCCTGAGCGCTAGCATCGCCCACGAGATCCGCAACCCGGTCGGCGCCATGAGCCATGCCGGCCAGCTCCTCGCCGAGTCCTCCAGCCTGAGCGGCGAGGATCGCCGCCTGACGCAGATCATCCGCACCCACGCCGAGCGCGTCAGCGGCATCATCGACAACGTGCAGCGACTCGCGCGCCGCGAGCGGCCCGCGTTCGAGCGCCTGTCGCTCCCGGCCTGGACCGAGGAGTTCCGCGAAGAGTTCTGCCAGACCATGCAGTGGCCACCGTCGCGGCTGCTGGTGGGCGGGGAGTCTGCCGAGGTCGAAGTGCGCGCCGATCCCGACCAGCTGCGGCAGATCCTGTGGAACCTGTGCGAGAACGCGCTCAAGTATGCGGTGCAGGACGACCCCGCGAGCGCGATCGAGATACGATTCGGGCGCATGACCGCCCACGCCCGCCCCCACCTGGAGGTCGCCGACCGGGGCCCGGGCGTAGCCCCCGAGCAGGCGGAGCGCATCTTCGAGCCCTTCTTCAGCGGCGGACGCGGCACGGGTCTGGGTTTGTTCCTCGCCCGAGAGCTCGCCCAGGCAAACGGCGCAACGCTCCTCTATGAGCCGCGCGCCGGCGGCGGCAGCGTCTTCCGGCTCGTGTTCGCGGATCCGCGCAGGTGGCACGTTTGATGGGCGAAGCCGCCGAGAAGGGCGCGAGCTCGCCTGCCCATCCCGTGGTGCTGGTCGTCGACGACGAGCCGGATCTGCTCGAGCTCGTCAGCCTCACCTTGAGCCGCATGAATCTCACGACCCGCACCGCGGCCGATCTCGCCGCGGCACGTCGCCTCCTCAAGGCCGAGCACTTCGACCTGTGCCTCACCGACATGCGGCTGCCCGACGGCGACGGGCTGGACCTGGTGGCGTGGATTCAGGCCAACCGCGCCGCGGTACCCGTCGCCGTGATCACGGCGCACGGCAACGTCGAATCGGCGGTCCGCGCCCTGAAGCTCGGCGCGTTCGACTTCGTGTCGAAGCCGCTCGACCTGCGCGTCCTGCGCAAGCTCGTCGGCAGCGCCATCAAGCTGCGTGCCGGCGTCGACGAGCAGACGGCGGCGACCTTCAAGGGCCCGCGGCTGCTCGGCAGCTCGCCCGTCATGGAGCAGCTGCGCGACATGATCTCGCGCGTCGCCCGCAGCCAGGCGCCGGTGCACATCAGCGGCGAGTCGGGCACCGGCAAGGAGCTCGTCGCGCGCATGATCCACGAGAGCGGCGCCCGCCGCGAAGGTCCCTTTGTCGCCGTGAACTGCGGCGCTATCCCGACCGAGCTCATGGAGAGCGAGCTCTTCGGGCACAAGCGCGGCAGCTTTACGGGGGCGGTCGCCGACAAGCAGGGCCTGGTGCAGAGCGCCGAAGGCGGCACGCTGTTTCTCGATGAAGTGGCGGACCTGCCGCTGCACATGCAGGTCAAGCTCCTGCGCGTGGTCCAGGAGAAGACCGTCCGACCGGTGGGTGAGCCTCGGGAGCAGACCGTCGACGTGCGCATCCTGTCCGCAACTCACAGGAACCTCGCGGATCTCGTCGCCCAGGGATCGTTCCGCGAGGATCTTTACTACCGCATCAATGTCATCGAGCTGCACGTACCGGCATTGCGCGAGCGCAGCGCAGACATCGCCGAGATCGCCGACGCCGTGCTGCAGCGCCTCGCCCGCCGCGCGAATGCGCCGCCGCCGCAGATCGCGCCGGAGGCCATCCAGGCGCTGCAGGCATATCCCTTCCCGGGCAACGTCCGCGAGCTCGAGAACGTGCTCGAGCGGGCGCTCACCTTGAGCACCGGCGGGATGATCACGGCGGAGCACATTCGTCTGCGATCAGCCACGCGTCCGCCGCCGGCGGACACCGCGGCTCCCGCCGCCGCAGCCGCGCCTGCGATCACGAGTGACACGACGCTTGGCATTCAGCTCGAGAGCATCGAGCGCGACGCCATCATCAAGGCATTGGAGAAGACCCGCTACAACAAGACCGCGGCGGCGAAGCTCCTGGGGATGAGCTTCCGGGCATTGCGCTATCGCATCAAGAAGCTCGGGATCGAGTAACGAGGCGCAGCGCGAGCCCCGGGCGGTTTTGGTCACTTTGTGACAACGCCGGGCACCCCTGGCGTCGGCCCGCGACAGCGCTTAGGTCAAATGCAGATCGTGCCGTCGCCGTCACGTTGTTGCTTCAGGCACTTACACGTGGCCGAGCCCTGGCACAGCCCTTGCTTGATACTGGCCGGGCGCCCTTTTTGCGCCGCTGAGTTTGTACCCAAAACTTTTTCAGGAGTTCTGACAAATGAAGTCGTTGCAAAAGGGTTTTACCCTGATTGAGCTGATGATCGTGGTAGCGATCATCGGCATTCTGGCCGCGATCGCGATCCCGGCCTACCAGGACTACACGATTCGCTCGAAGGTGACGGAAGGCCTCAATCTCGCGGCCGCCGCGAAAACGGACATCGCCGAGGGCTTTGAGTCCAACGCTCTCGCGGGCGTTACCGCCGCCGCGAATGGCTGGGGCAGTGGCGGCGGCTTCATAGCGACGAAGTACGTCACCTGCATCGTCCTGAACACTGGGGTGGGCACGGCCGGCGCTAACTCGTGTGGCGCGGCTCAGGGCGCTGCCCCGGGCCTGATCACGATCGTCTACAACACCGGGGCCACCGGAATCCCGCAGCTGGCTGGTGGCAATATCATCACGCTGGAGCCCTCCGTGAACCATGCCGTGCTGCAGGGCGGGGCTAACGCGGCGGGCAACATCGACTGGGGCTGTGCGTCGCTGACGGACACCACGGCGACGACGAACAACGTGCCCGCCACGCTCGGCACGATGCTCGGCAAGTACGCGCCGACGCAGTGCAAGTAACCTTCTGAGTTTCTCAGAAGTCCTCACGAGCCCCGGCCCTGTGCCGGGGCTCTCTTTTTGGGGATCAGGCTTGGGCCAAGTGTGACGCGCACCCCGCCAGGGTGGGCGCCCGGTCCTTCAGAATGCATGAGGATTTGACAATTGCGCGTGGCCACCCCTCGGGTAAACTGACCCCCGGCTCGTTCTGCTTGCCATAAGCCGATGAATGACAACGCCTCTCTAGCAGCCACCCGCACGGGCTTCGGTGGCCTCCCGCAGCGCCTGGTCCAGGACGGCGTGGTCGACGAGGCGGTTATGCTCGAAGCGGTGAACGCTGCACGCGAGCGCAAGACGAATGTGGTCACGCACCTCGTCACCAGCGGCGCGGCGCAGGCGCGCGACATCGCCGTCGCGGCCTCGGGCGAATTCGGTGTGCCGCTCTTCGATCTGGAGGCGATGAACGTCGATCTCGAGTGTGTGCGTCTGGTCAGCGACAAGCTGCTGGTCAAGCACCGCGTTCTGCCCCTCTTCCGCCGCGGCAAGCGGCTGTTCCTCGCGGTCGCCGATCCCACCAACCTGCACGCGATCGACGAGGTCAAGTTCGCGACCAGCCTCGGGATCGAGGCGATCGTGGTCGAGGACGACAAGCTCCAGAGGACGATCGACAAGGCCCTCGAGCAGGTCGACAACCAGATGCAGGCGCTCACGGAGGAGGCGGACGTCGACCTCGAGTCTCTCGAGGTCACGGGCGGGGAGGACGAGCTCGACGACAAGATCGCCCGCGACGACGTCGAGGATGCGCCCATCGTGCGCTTCGTCAACAAGGTGATGCTGGATGCGATCCGGCGCGGGGCGTCCGACATCCACTTCGAGCCCTTCGAGAAGCTCTACCGCGTGCGCCTCCGCATGGACGGCGTACTGAAGGAGATCGCGCAGCCGCCGGTCCAGCTCGCTCCGAAGCTCTCGGCGCGGCTCAAGGTCATGTCGCGGCTCGACATCGCCGAACGGCGCGTCCCGCAGGACGGCCGCATCAAGATGAAGCTGTCGAAGAACCGCGCGATCGACTTTCGCGTCAGCACCTGCCCGACGCTCTTTGGCGAGAAGATCGTGCTGCGTATCCTCGATCCCGCTCAGGCCATGCTCGGGATCGATTCGCTCGGGTACGAGCCCTTTCAGAAGGAGCTCTACACCAGGTACCTGGCTAAGCCCCAGGGCATGATCCTGGTGACCGGGCCTACGGGCAGCGGCAAAACGGTATCGCTCTACACCGGTCTCAATATCCTCAATCGCGAGGACACGAACATCTCGACCGCGGAGGACCCCGCGGAAATCAATCTCCCCGGCGTCAATCAGGTCAACGTCAACGCCAAAGTCGGGCTCACCTTCGCCGCGGCCATGCGTGCGTTCCTCCGCCAGGACCCGGACGTCATCATGGTGGGCGAGATCCGCGACCTCGAGACCGCCGAGATCGCCATCAAGGCGGCCCAGACCGGACACCTCGTGCTCTCGACGCTCCACACCAACGATGCACCGCAGACTCTCACCCGCATGGTGGACATGGGCGTGAAGCCCTACGCGATCGCAACCTCGGTGAGCCTCATCATCGCGCAGCGCCTCGCCCGGCGGCTGTGCACACACTGCAAGCAGCCCATCGACATTCCGCGGGAGGCGCTCCTCAAGGAAGGCTTCACCGAGATGGACATCGTGGCGGGGCTCAAGATTTTCGGCCCCAAGGGGTGCGCGAACTGCACTGATGGGTACAAGGGGCGCGTCGGAATCTATCAGGTCCTGCCGGTGACGGAGGCGATCGCTCGCATCATCCTGGCCTCGGGCAGTGCGGTCGACATCGCCGCGCAGGCGGTCAAGGAAGGAGTCTGGGATCTGAGACGCTCCGGGCTCGAGAAGGTCAAGAGCGGACTCACCAGCCTCGAGGAAGTCAACAGCGTCACCATCGAGTGACGCAAGGGCGAACTAAGCTATGGCTCCCGCAGCAGCCGCGACCGCGACCGTCAAGACGATCAAGCGCGACACAGCCTTTGCCTGGGAGGGTCGCGACAAGCGCGGCCAGCGCGTCAAGGGCAGGAGCCTCGCCCCGGATGAAGGGGCCCTGCGCGCCGAGCTCCGCAAGCAGGGCATCGCCCCCTCCAGGGTGCGCAAGCAGCGCGAGGGACGCCGGGGCGGCAAGGTCAACGCCGGCGATGTCGCCGTCTTCAGCCGCCAGCTCGCCACCATGCTCGCGGCCGGTATTCCGCTGGTACAGGCGTTTGAGATCGTCGCCAACGGCAATGAGAAGCCGGCGATGCAGAAGCTGATCCTGGACATCAAGGGAGACGTCGAGGGAGGTACCTCGCTCCATGAGGCGCTCGGCAAGCACCCGCTGCACTTCGACGACCTGTTCGTGAACCTGGTCGAGGCCGGCGAGCAGGCTGGCGCGCTCGAATCGCTGCTCGACAAGATCGCGACCTACAAGGAGAAGACCGAGGCGCTGAAGAAGAAGGTGAAGAAAGCGCTGTTCTATCCCGCGGCGGTCATGGTGGTCGCGGTCGTGGTGACGGTCGTGCTGCTGATTTTCGTGATCCCGGAATTCGAGAGCCTCTACAAGGGATTCGGAGCGGACCTGCCGGCCTTCACGCAGATGATCATCAACCTGTCACGCTTCGTGCAGCACGACGGCGTGTACCTCGCGATCGCGCTCGGCGCCTTGGTCTGGGCGTTCATCTACTTCAAGAAGCGCTCGCGGGCGATGCGCGAATTCCTCGACCGCGCCTCGCTCAAGATCCCCGTCGTGGGTCCGATCCTCAACAAGTCGTGCATTGCGCGCTATGCACGCACCCTCTCGACCATGTTCGCGGCCGGTGTGCCGCTGGTCGAAGCGCT
>JASHTN010000393.1 GCA_030040525.1 Gammaproteobacteria bacterium
GGCCGCCACCGCCCGGGGCGAGCTGAGCCGGCTGAGCGGCGCCGCCGGCGACTGGACGCTCCTCGTGGTGCCGCTCGCGCTGCCTGCGCGGCTGCTGCTCCTCGGCGCGGGCCCCGACGCCGCCCCACTCGTCGACTTCGCCACGCGCCTCGGCTGGCGAGTCACGCTGGCCGACCACCGTCCGGCCTACGCAGTGCGCGCCCACTTTCCTGCAGCCGAGCGCGTCCTGGCCGTGCCAGCGGCCGAGCGGCTCGCCGACACGGTCGACGTGGAAGAGTTCGATGCGGCCGTGGTCATGAGCCACCACCTGAACTCGGACCTCGCGTACCTCAAGGCGCTCGCGCGGAGCCGAATCCCGTATATCGGCCTGCTCGGTCCGATGGCGCGACGCGAGCGGCTGCTGCAGAGCCTGGAGCCCGACGCCCAGGCGCTGCTCACGCGGCTGCATGCGCCGGTGGGGCTCGCGCTCGGCGGCCGCACACCCGAGTCGGTCGCGCTCAGCATCGTGGCGCAGATCCACGCGTTCCTGCACGGCACGCTGCCTCGCGCCGCCGCCGTAGCCGCTGACAGGCCGGCTTCTGCATCCTTATAGATCCTTAGCTTACATGCCATTCATACGGTAACTTCACAAGTGGGCTCGGGCTCGCCGTGAACGAGATTCAACTCATCCGCAACCAGCTGATTGCCGAGCGCGAGCGGGCGGGCGTCGTCGCCCGGACGTGCATCGCGGCGCTCGCCGGCGCCGATCCGCGAATCCTCACGCCGGGTGCGGCGCTGGAGCAGCTCCGCCAGGCGAGCGTCGAGTACCTCACGTGCGTGCTGGCGTGGTTCGAGGAGCGCGATGAGCGGTTGCGCGAGCGGTACGCACAGCTGCCGGCCGATGATCCGGACCGTCGATCCCTCGAGCAGATGCTCGGCGGCGGCGGCAGCAGCCGCGAGGCGCTCGAGCGGCTCGAGCGTGCCGCGGGACACTCGGCCGGTGAGTCCGACGACGCCCCGGGCAGCCGCCCCGGGCAGCGCTGGCAGGAGTTTGCGCGCTTCTTCGCCGGCCCCTGGACGGGGCGGCGCGAGGCCATCGAGCGGGTGCTCTCCTCCAATCCCCGCGTCGCCGACTGGCGCGCTATCGGCGGCATGGACGCCGACTCGATTCTCGAGGAACGGCGCCGTTATGCGCGGGTCCGGCAGTGCCTCCCGCCCGGCACGGCCGCGCCGGCCGGCTCCTGACATGCCCGCGAGCACAGGCCGCGCCAGGGCTGCCGACGGTCTCTATGCCATCGTGCTGGCGGCAGGCCCGTCGACCCGCTTCGGCTCTCCGAAGCAGCTGGTGCGCCTCGAGGGGCGTCCGCTCCTGCATACCGTCGTCAGCCGGGCCGCCGAGGTCACCGGCAATGCGCTCATCGTCGTGCTCGGCGCGGGAGCCGGGCAGCTGGCGCCGCTCCTCAAGCACTCCCCCGGCACGCTGGTGATCAATCGCGCCTGGCGCGAGGGACTGGCGAGCTCGATCCGCGCCGGCATCGCGCGCCTGCCGCCGGCGTGTAGCGGTGCGCTGCTGGTGCTTGCGGATCAGGTGGCGGTCACCACGGACGACCTGCGGCGCCTGGCAGGGACCTGGCGCAAGCAGCCGCAGTACATGGCCGCGGCGCTCTATGCCGGCACGGTCGGGGCGCCGGCGATCTTTCCGCGCAGCGTATTCCCCGAGCTCGCGGCGCTGCGCGGCGACGCCGGCGCACGCGCGGTGCTGCGCCGGGGAGCCGACACCCTGGCGCGCGTCCCGATGCCGTCTGCGGCAGTCGACGTCGATACGCCGGAGGACCTCCTGGCGGTCGAGTCGCCGCGCTAGCTAACGCCGCGCGTGCCGCGCCTGAGCCAGCAGCCGCTGCGCCTGCAGCAGGTGCGGGCGATCGATCATCTGCCCGTCGAGGCTCGCCACGCCGGCGCCGGCGGAGGCGGCAAACGCCGCCACCACGCGCCGCGCGTGCTCGAGCTCGGCCTCGCTCGCGGTGAATGCCGCATTGATCGGCGCCAGCTGGTCCGGATGGATGGCGAGCTTGCCCGAGAAGCCGTCGCGGCGGGCTTCGCCGAGCGATGTCTCGAGACCGGGCGCATCCTGCAAGTCGACGTGCACGGTGTCGATGGCCTGCACCCCGAGGGCTGCGGCCGCGAGCAGGCACGTGGTGCGCGCCAGCCGGAATGTAAAGGTGAGTCCGCCGGACGGCTCGCACCGGTCGCGCACTCCGAGCGCGGCCCCCAGGTCCTCCGCCCCCCAGGTGAGCCCCGCAAGGCGCGCCATCGCCCGGGAGGGGCCGAGCACCGGCAGATACTGCGGCAGCGCCAGCAGTCCCTGCGGCGTCTCGGTCGCGATGACCAGCAGCCGGCTGACAGGCGGCGTCAGTCCCAGGCCGGTCTCGAGCGCCGTGAGATAGTCGGCCGCCTCGATGATCTCCGCCGGCGCCGAGACTTTCGGCAGCACGATGCCATCGGGCATGCGATGCCCGCAGACCGCCTCGAGGTCCTGGCGGAACGCGGGCGCCGCGGGGGCATTGACCCGCACCCACAGCTGCGGTGCCGCCTGCGGCGCGCGCGAGCTCACCAGCCGCGCGACGCGCGCCCTGGCCGCCGGCAGTTGCGCGGGGCTGACCGAATCCTCGAGGTCGAGAACCAGCGCGTCCGCCTCGGAAGCGAGCGCCTTCGCCTGCTTGCGCTCGCTGTCGCCCGGCACGAACAGCAGCGAGCGCAGCGGCGCCTGCTCGCTCACGGGGCCGACCTCTTCAGCATGAGCGCCACCCGCCGGCAGGAGGCGACTTCCTCGGCGCGCTGGTTGAAGGCGCGGTGCTCGAACACCACGACGCCCGCGTCCTTGCGCGACTGGCTCTCGCGCTTCGACACCACGGTGGTCACCGCGTGCAGCGTGTCGCCGATCAGTACCGGGCGGGGGAAGCGGACCTCCTCCCAGCCGAGATTGCCGACGGTCGTGCCGTAGGTCGTGTCGTACACCGACAGCCCCACCAGGAGTCCGAGCGTGAACACGCTGTTGACGATGCGCTCGCCGAACTGCGTGCCGCGCGCGTACTCCGCGTCCAGGTGCAGGGCCGCGGGGTTCATCGTCAACGCGCTGAACAGCAGATTGTCGGTCTCGGTTACCGTGCGCCGGACCAGATGCTCGAAGCGTTGCCCCACCTCGAACTGCTCGAAATAGAGTCCTGCCACACTCAGCCTCCCCCGCGGCCGCGGATTGCCCCCGCGCGACCGGGCGCTAGTCTTGCACACGCTCATAACCCCAGAAAGAGGCCCACCAAACTACAGGGTATTTTCAGGGCCGGAGCGCCGCCCCCTATAGTCGGCGGCATGTACCGCTACGACGAGCTCGACCGGGCGTTGCTCGAGCAGCGCGTCGCACAATTCCGCGACCAGACCCGCCGTTACCTTGAGGGCGAGCTTGCGGAAGACGAGTTCCGTGCGCTGCGCCTGCGCAATGGCCTCTATCAGCAGCGCTTCGCGCCGATGCTGCGCATCTCAGTGCCCTACGGACTGCTCGAGTCGGCGCAGCTGCGCAAGCTCGCGCACGTGACTCGGCGCTACGATCGCGGCTACGCGCATTTCACCACGCGCCAGAATATCCAGCTCAACTGGCCGCAGCTCGCCGAGGTGCCCGATCTGCTCGCGGAGCTCGCGGAGGTCCAGCTGCACGGCATTCAGGCCTGTGGCAACGACACGCGCAACATCACCAGTGACTACCTCGCCGGCGTCGCCGCAGACGAGGTCATCGACCCGCGGCCATACTGCGAGCTGCTGCGGCAGTTCGTTACGCTGCACCCGGAGTTCTACTGGCTGCCGCGCAAGTTCAAGTTCGGCTTCAGCGGGGCAAGCGTGGACCGGGCCGCAACCCGCACCAACGACGTGGCGGTGCATCTCCTGCGCCGCGAGCACGGGGCGATCGGCTACCGCTTCTTCGTCGGTGGTGGGCTCGGCCGGCTGCCGATGCTCGGCCAGGAGATGAGCTCCTTCGTACCGGAGTCGGACCTGCTCCTCTACGTCACCGCCATCCTGCGGACCTTCAACCGCTTCGGGCGACGCGACAACATTCACAAGGCGCGCATCAAGATCGTGCTCCGGGAATGGGGCTACGAGCGGTTCCGCGCGGCGATCGAGGCCGAGTACGCCGCGATCAGGGGGAGCGCGGAGCGCGCCCAGCTCGCGCTGCTGCCCGAGGATATCGAGCGCATGCGCGCGCACTTCACGGCGCCCGCCTACCGCCCGCCCGCCGAGGTCGCCTTGGACACCGGCGCGCTGGCGGCGCGCGAGGCGCGCTTCGCCGCCTGGCTGAAACGCAACGTCCGCGCGCACCGGGTACGCGGCTATCGCGTCGTCTTCGTCTCGTTGAAGGCGCCGGACCAGGCACCGGGCGACTGCACCGCCGCGCAGTTCGAGGCACTGGCAGGGATCTGCGACGCGTACAGCTTCGGTGAGCTGCGCTCGACCTACGAGCAGAACCTCGTGCTGGCGGATGTGGCCGAGCGCGATCTGCATGCGGTCTGGCTGAGGCTCGACGCCGCCGGGCTGGCGACGCCCAACATCGGGCTCGTGACCGACATGGTCTGCTGCCCGGGGCTCGATTTCTGCAGCCTGGCCAACGCCAGCTCGATCGGTGTCGCGCACGACATTTACCGCCGCTTCGACTCGCTGGACGCGCAATACGAGGTCGGCCCGATTCGCCTCACGATGAGCGGCTGCATGAACGGCTGCGGCCACCACAGCGTCGGTCACATCGGCATTCTCGGCGTCGACAAGCATGGGGAAGAGTGGTACCAGGTGACGCTCGGCGGGAGCCCCGGAACCGATGCCGCGATCGGCGAGCGCGTCGGACGCGCTCTGGCGCGCAACGAGATCGCTGCGGGCGTGGAGCGGCTGATCCGTGGCTACCTCGAGTTGCGCAGCGACGAGGACGAGACCTTCATCGAGTGCTACCGGCGCGTGGGGCTGGCGCCCTTCAAGGCGTGTCTGTATGAAGGCGAGGCCGAGGCGGCCGCGGCATGACGGTGCGGGTGCTGCGCCAGGGGTCGATCGTCGCGGATGACTGGACGCTGCTCGAGGACGGCCCCGCGGCGGCTGATCAGGACACCGGCAGCGCCGCCGCCGGCAGGACGATCGTGCCGCTGACGCGTTGGCGGAGGGAGCGCCAGGCGCTGTTGTCGGGCAGCACGGCCGTCGGCGTCCTGCTGCCGAACACGCAGGACGTGGAGGCCGTCTACCCGGAGGTCTCCGACCGGCCGCTGATCGCACTCGAGTTCCCGGCCTTCGCCGACGGCCGCGCGCTTTCCCAGGCCGTCGTGCTGCGCACTCGACTCGGCTTCAGCGGCGAATTGCGCGCGGTGGGCGACATCACCCGCGACCTGGTGTTCTGGCTGGCGCGCTGCGGCTTCGACACCATCGTGCCGCGGGGCCACGCACTCACCGCTGCCGGCAAGCTGACCCT
>JASHTN010000002.1 GCA_030040525.1 Gammaproteobacteria bacterium
CGCACGAATGCCGACCATTCCCAGGCGCCGGCCGCCACCAGCAGCGTCAGCGCCGCCACCGTCGCCATCGGCGGCAGCCACAGCACGATCGCGAGCAGCGCCGCCGCGAGCACCGCCCCCGTCACGATGCGCGTGCGCAGCGAGTCGCTCGTGCCGCTCAGACCGCTCACGCCTGCGCCCTGGAGAGCGGCGCCGGCCGCCGCCCGAAGCGCCGCTCGCGGCTGGCGAAGAACGCGAGCGCCTCTTCGAGATCCGCCACCCCGAAGTCCGGCCACAGCCGCGCGCTGAAATGCAGCTCCGCATAGGCGAGGTCCCACAGGAGGAAGTTGCTGATGCGCTGCTCACCGCCGGTGCGGATCAGCAGGTCCACCTCCGGGAGCCCGGCGAGCGAGAGCGCCTCCCTGACGTGCTCCTCCGTGATGTCCGCCGGACGCATCGCTCCACTTGAACACTGCATTGCAAGCTTTTGAGTTGCCTGGACAATATCCCAGCGACCGCCGTAGCTCACCGCCACCTGCAGCCTGAGTCCCGTGTTGCGGGCGGTGCGCTCCTCGGCCGCGAGGATCCGCCCCTGCAGCCGCACCGAGAGGGCCGGCCGGGCACCGATGAAGCGCACCCGCACGCCCTGGGCGTCGAGCTCGGCGATCTCGCGATCGAGCGCCTCGAGGAACAGCCCCATCAGGCTGCCGACCTCCTCGGGCGGGCGACCCCAGTTCTCGCTCGAGAAAGCGAACAGTGTCAGCGCCTCGATGCCGCGCCGCGAGCACTGCTCCACGCACATGCGCACGGGCCCGAGGCCCGCCTTGTGGCCCGCGGCGCGCGTGACGCCGCGCGCGGCGGCCCAGCGGCCGTTACCGTCCATGGTGATGGCGATGTGCCGTGGCAGCTGCTTGTGCGCCTCGCCCGCCATCAGACCTGCATGACCTCCTTCTCCTTGGAGGCCAGCAGCGCGTCGATGTCGGCGACGTGCTTGTCGGTGAGCTTCTGCACCTCGGCCTCGGCGCGCCGCTCATCGTCCTGCGACACCACCTTCTCCTTCAGCTTGTGCTTGATGTCGTTCATCACGTCGCGGCGCACGTTGCGCACCGCGACGCGCGCATTCTCGGCGTCGTGCCGCAGCACCTTGGTGATCTCGCGGCGCCGCTCCTCGGTGAGCGGCGGCATCGGGATGCGGATCACCGTGCCGTGGGTCTGCGGCGTGAGACCCAGGTCGGACTTGAAGATCGCCTTCTCGACCGCCTGCACCACGGACTTCTCCCAGGGGGAGATCACCAGCGTGCGGCCCTCCTCGACCGCGATGCTCGCCACCTGCTGCAGCGGCACCTCCGAGCCGTAGTAGTCCACCTTGAGGTGCTCCACCAGGCTCGGGTGTGCCCGTCCGGTGCGCAGCTTCTTCAAATCGGCCTGGAAGGTCTGGACGCACTTGGCCATACGCGCGGCAGCGTCTTTTTTCAGATCTTCGAGCATGGTTGTCTCTCCTCCCGGCCGCAGTGCGCCCTCATTCGAAGGTCACGGCGGTGCCGACGTCCTCGCCGCGCACGATGCGGGTGAGGTCCCCCGGATTGTTGAGATTGAACACCCGCAATGGCAAGCGGTTATCGCGGCACATGACGATCGCGGTCGCGTCCATGACATTGAGCTTGTCGCTTAACACTTTGTCATAGGTCAGCCGGGGATAGCGCACCGCCGACGGGTTGCGCACCGGGTCGTCCGAGTACACCCCGTTCACCTTGGTGGCCTTGAGCAGCACGTCGGCGTTGATCTCGATCGCGCGCAGCGCCGCCGCCGTGTCGGTGGTAAAGAACGGATTGCCGGTGCCGGCGGCGAAGATCGCCACCCGACCCTTCTCCAGGTGCCGCACCGCGCGGCGGCGGATGTAATCCTCGCACACCTCGTTGATGCGGATCGCGGACATGACGCGCGCGTGGAGTCCCAGGCTCTCGAGCGCGTCCTGCAGGGCGAGAGAATTCATCACCGTGGCGAGCATCCCCATGTGGTCGGCGGCCACCCGGTCCATGCCGGCGCGGGCCAGCCCGGCGCCGCGGAAGATGTTGCCGCCGCCGATCACGACCGCGACCTGCACGCCCATCTGCACGATGTCCTGCAGCTCCCCGGCGATGCGCTTGATGACCACCGGATCGATGCCGTAGTCGCCACCGCCCATCAGGGCCTCGCCCGAGAGCTTGACGAGAATCCGCGCATAGCGCGCCTTCGCTTGCGTCATCGCCGCTCCTCACGCCGATGGAAAAAACCCCGCGCGCGGCGGGGTTTGTGGCCTTGCGTCACTCCCGTCCTTCAGTGCCTGACCGTCGGGCCCGCGCCCCTGACCTGCCCCATCACCTCAGCGACGAAGTCATCGGTTTTCTTTTCGATGCCGGCGCCGACCTCGAAACGCTCGAACGCCGTCACTTCGGCCCGGGCGCCCTTCAGCAGCTTCTCGATACTCACGTCCGGATCCTTCACGAACGGCTGCCCGGCAAGGGTCATCTCGCCGAGCGCCTTGCGCAGCCGCCCCTCGACCATCTTGGCGACGATCTCGGGCGGCTTGCCCTCACTGCGCGCCTGCTCGGTGAGAATCTCGCGCTCCTTTGCCACCACCTCGGCCGGCACCTGCGCCGGCGACAGGTAGCGCGGGTTGCTCGCGGCGATGTGCATGGCCAGATCATAGGCGAGGCTCGCCGGCCCGCCCCTGACGGCGGCCAGCGCGCCAATGCGGGTACCGTGCACATAGGCCCCCAGGTGGTCGGGCGCGGTGAGCACGGCGAAGCGCCGCACGCTGATGTTCTCGCCGATCTTGGCGATCAGCGCCCGGCGGCGCTCGTCGACACTCTCGCCGCCCGGGAGGCGCGCCTGCACCAGCGCGGCGGCGCTCTCCGGGCGCGCCGCCAGCACGCACTGCGCCACCGCCCTGGCGAACTCGCGGAACTCGGCCCCCCGCGCCACGAAATCCGTCTCGCAGTTCACCTCGACCATGGCTGCGGTACGCGCGTCATGGGCTTTCTCGATCACGATCACGCCTTCCGCCGCAACCCGCGCCGCCTTCCTGTCGGCCTTCGCGAGCCCCTGGCGCCGCATCAGCTCGGCGGCGGCGTCCAGGTCGCCCTTGGTTTCGACCAGCGCCCTCTTGCATTCCATCATGCCCGCGCCGGTGCGCTCGCGGAGCTGCCTGACTGCATCTGCGGTGATGTTCATGGACTTCTCCGTGTCACTCGCCCTCGCCGCCGCGACCCTTGCGGCGTGGGGCAGTGCCCGAGGGGCGGCGAACCGTGGCCGCGGGGGCCGGGGTCGGGCCGCCGATGCTGGCTGCGGCGGCTTCGGCCACCTCGTCGGCCTCGGCCTCCGCCTCCTCGTCCTCGACGCCGGGCTCGACACCTGCGACCGGCGGCACCTTGATCGGTGGCGGGCGACGCCGGGCGACGACCTTGCGCCGTACCTCGGGCTGCGGCCGCTGCCGGCCGCGCGCGACCTTCTTGCGCGGGTTGCCGGCCTCGTCCAACTCGACGAACTCGTCCTCGCCGACCGCCACCGGCGGCACCGAGGCCTTGCCCTCGAGGACCGCATCGGCGATGCCGGCCGCATAGAGCGCAATGGCGCGCATCGCGTCGTCGTTGCCGGGAATCACGTAATCGATGCCGTCGGGCGAGCAGTTGGTATCGACCACGGCGACCACCGGGATGCCGAGCTTCTTCGCCTCGTGCACCGCGATGTTCTCGTGGCCGACGTCGACCACGAAGAGCGCATCCGGGAGCGCCTCCATGTGCTTGATGCCGCCGAGGCTCCTCTCGAGCTTGTCCATCTCACGCCGCAACTGCGTGGCCTCTTTCTTGCCGCGTTTATCCAGCGCCCCGGAAGCAGCCAGCTCGGTGATCTCGCCGAGCCTCTTGATGGACTGGCGGATGGTCTTGAAGTTCGTGAGCATGCCGCCGAGCCAGCGCTGGTTGACGTACGGCTGCTGGGCGCGCTCGGCCTCCTTCTGCACGGACTCGCGCGCCGAGCGCTTCGTGCCGACGAACAGCACCGTGCCGCCGTCGGCGACCACGCCCTTGACGAAGGCGGCAGCCTCAGCGTACATGGGCTGCGTCTTCTCAAGATTGATGATGTGGATCTTGTTGCGCTCACCGAAGATGAACGGCGCCATCTTCGGGTTCCAGAAGCGGGTCTGATGTCCGAAATGGACCCCCGCTTCCAGCATCTGGCGCATGGACACGCCGGGCATGCAGAACTCCTGTGTGGGTTGAGCCTCCGCGCATCCCCGTGACCATTCCGCCCCCAGGCCGTGAAGGCC
>JASHTN010000394.1 GCA_030040525.1 Gammaproteobacteria bacterium
CACCGCCGAGCGCTGCGGCCACGGCGAGCGCGATGCGCGAGCGTGCACCGCGGAGCGCCGTCCGGCGTCCGCAGGGCAGGTGCTGAAAAGCACCCAGCCCTGGTATCTCCCCCATGCGATGCTCCCCCCGGCGGTGCCCCGCTCCGCCGCACTCGGTGCGCCAAGCCGCGCCGTCCGATCATACCCGCGCGCGGGCTATCCTTGTCAAACGATCGTTCAACAGCGGCCGGTCACTCGAAGCGCGCCAGGCTGTCGCCGAGCGCCCGCCGCAACGGCTCGAGCTCGGTCGCGAAATGTCGCCAGTAGCCGACGGCCGAGCCGTACAGAGGCTGGCGCACCTGCTCGGCGCTCGCGGTCCGGATCGGGCGCCGGGTCTCGTGGAACGCGAGACAGCCGGGCTCGAAGGGCAGCTGGCAGTGCTCGAGCAGGCGGCGGATGGTGGCTTCAGGCTCGCGCACCAGCGTCTCGTAGCTGAGGTGCAGCACCTTGCCGGGCAGCACCCGGTCCCAGTGATCCATCAGCTCGAGGTAGCAGCGGTAGTAGCGGCCGAGATCCTCGAGGTCGTAGCTGAAGGACTGGCCCTCGGCGAAATGCTGCTTGAAGGTGCTGAAACAGGCGTCCATCGGGTGGCGGCGCATGTCGATCACCGTGGCGTTCGGCAGGATCGCCTGAATGAGCCCGACATGTGAGAAATTGTTAGGCATCTTGTCAATGAAGCGCGGCAGCCCCCGGCGCAGCGGCGCGGTCTCCTCCACATAGCGCCGGCCGAGGGCGGCGAGCCGCGCAGGCGGGGCCGCCGCGACGCTCTCGGGGTAGGCATCCCTGGCGGCGTCGAGGTGATCGAATTCGCGCACCAGCGTGAGCACGTTCGAGAGCTCCATGGTGCCCTCGACGCGCGAGTGGCTCGCGAGGATCTGCTCGACCAGGGTGGAGCCCGAGCGTGGCAGGCCGACGACGAAGATCGGCGCGCCGTCGGGCTCGCCGACCCCGGCCCGCGCGGCAAAGAACGCCGCGTCGAAGGTGGCGCGCACCCGGGCGCTCTTGCGCTCGAAGTGGGCGATGTCGAAGGTCGCGTCCTGGCGCTTGAGCGCGTTGCCGCGCACGTAGTGCGTGAAGGCCCGGGCGTAGTCCGCCCGCTGCTCGCAGGCCCTCCCCAGGGCGAAGTGCAGCTGCGCCTCGCTCGGGCGATCGCGCGGCGGCGCGCCGAGCAGCCGCTGCATGTCGGCGATCTCGGCGTCGCTGAACACGTAGTTCTTCAGATCCGCGAGGCTCCAGTACGCCTCGCCGAGTGCCGGATCGAGCGCGAGCGAGGCCTTGTAGGCCGCAATGCACTCCTCGCGCCGGCCCGCGGTCTTGTGCAGATGGCCGATCGACATGCGCAGCCGCACCTCGCGGGGGTTGAGGCGCGAGGCCTGCTCGTAGGCGCGCAGCGCCTCGTCCTGGCGCAGCAGCCTCGTGGAGATGGCCCCGAGCACCACCCAGTTCTGCGGGTTTTCGGGCTCGATCTCGAGCAGCCGCCGCGCGACTGCATCGGCTTGCGTCAGCCGGCCGAGATCGAGGAGCACGGGACCCAGGCCGCGCAGCGCGAGCGGCAGGTGCGCGCACTGTCTCAGAGCGTGGCGCAGCAGCCGCTCGGCATCCCGCGGCACCCCCGCGGCGAGCGACAGCGCCGCGAGCCCGGCGAGCGCCGCCACGTGGCTGGCGTCGGTCTTGAGGATCTCCCGGAAGATGAGCTCGGCCTGCTTGCGATCGAGCGCCTGCAAGGCGGCGGTGCCCGCCTCGACGCGCGGCCGGAAGGGGTCGGTGAGTCGCGCGCGCTCGAAGGCGATGCGGGCATCGGCGAACTGGCCGAGGTCGACCAGCACGTCGCCGTAGGCGAGCCACGCCCGATGATGCATCGGCGCGCCTGCCAGAACGCGCCGCAGCTCCTCGCGCGCGTCTGCGGCGTGGCCGTCGTAGCGGCGGGCGCGCGCGAGATCCACGCGCGCGTCAGCGAGGTCCGGAGCAAGCGCCAGCGCCCGCTCGAGCGTCTCGACGGCCGGGCCGAGCTTCTCCTGGGCGAGGAGCGCCGCGCCGAGCAGCCACAGGCAGTGCACATCGTCCGGGGCACGCGCGCTGAGCGCGCGCAGCCATTTCTCCGCGGTCGCCGCCTGTCCGGCGCGCAGCGCGGCGTGCGCCCGGCGGCGACTCTCATCGAAGGCGGCGGCTGCGTGCGGTGCGCTCATGGTGCCGGTGCGGGCCAGGGTCGGCGGCGACCCCTCGTCAGTGCATATTCGATGCCACCGCGAGCCGGGCGCCGAACGCGACGAAGATCCCACCGGTGATCCGGTCCAGCAGCCTCACGACGCCGGGCCGCCGCAGCAACCCGACGAGGGGACGAGTGGCAGCGATCAGACAGATGAACCAGATCAACCCGAGGAGCGCGTGAATGGCGCCGAGCAACAGGGTGTAAGCGGCGACGGGCACGTCATTAGGGATGAACTGCGGGAGGAAGGACACGTAGAAGATTCCAACCTTCGGATTGAGCAGATTGGTGAGAGCGCCGCGGGCAAAGGCGCTACCGCTGCGCTTGCCGGCCGTTGGCTCGTCCGCGAAGCGAGTGCGCGGATGGCGCAGCAGCTGGATGCCGACGTACAGCAGGTACGCCGCTCCCACCCAGCGCAACACCGTGTAGGCCAGTTGGGAGGCGACCAGTAACGCGCCCAGGCCGGCAGCGACCACGGCTGTCCAGATCAAGCAACCGGTCACGATGCCCAGCCCGGACCAAAGCGCCCGCCGCGGTCCCTCGGCGGTTGCGGTCCTGACTACGAGCGCCGTATCGAGTCCCGGCGTTATGGTCAGGAGCGTGGCCGCCGCCGTGTATGCGATCAGTAAAACCACGATGGAGTGCATATTACGGAGGGGCCGGTTGGGTTCAACCCAGGGGTCAGCGCCCGAGGATCGCCCGCCAGTTGATGATGGCGTTCCAGAGCATGCGCTGGTCGCCGCGATTCAGGTCGCGGTGCAGCGGGTTGAAGTTGAAGGCCACCACGCGGCCACGGCCCGCGGGCAGATCGAGGATGGCCGGATGGCCGATGAGATTCTCCTCGCCCCACGCCTGCCCGCTGACAACGAAGGGCGCGCCGGCCGTGTCGCCCCACTCGAGCACCACGCCGCTCGGATCCAGCGGGCCGTCGAGGCAGACGTTGCAGTACGCCATGCGCAGCCAGCGGCGCGGGATCGAGTAGATCGGAAAGTTCTGCCGGAACACCCAGGTGCGCGCCGGATAGCCGTACGCGATCGGGGAATCGGCATGCGTGAAGGTGACGCGCACGTGCGAGCCGGGCGTGCGCGTCTCGGCCGACTGCGCGGCGGCGGCCGCCGCCGCCCCGCCTCCCTGAGTGCTGCGCGGCACGCCGCCCGACTCGCGGCGGACGCCGCGCACGATGCCGCCCTCGAGCGGCAGCATGGAGCCGCTGCCGAGCGTGATCAGAAGGCCTCCTGAGTCGACAAATCTCTGCAGCTCGGCGAGCCCGCTCCAGCCGATGCCGCCGGTGATGTCGTCGGTGGAGGCGGGCGTGCCGAGGGCGGGCGTGGCGGCGGTCTTCCTGAACGGCATCGGGCCCCAGGCCTTGGGTAGCCCCTGGATCTGCGCGTCGAGCTCGAGATCCACGTGCCCATAGAGCAGCACGTCGTATCTCTCGCTGAGCCTGCCCGCGCGGATGTCCTCGTCACGCACGTACGCATAGGGAATGTGACGCTGATCGAGCGAGTAGCGCGCCCAGCCGATCGTGTCGGTGTCGGCCCACGGCACCCAGACACCTAGGCGCGGCACGGGAGCCGCATGGCGCGCAACCTCCGGGGCGGCGGCCGCGCTCGCAAAATCGATGCCCAGGGCCTCGGCGGTGGCGCGCACTGCCGGCTCGAGTCCCGCCTCGGGACCCAGGATCCACGAACCTTGCGGGTACTCGACGCCATCGAGAGTGAAGGGCTTCTCGGCGATCGTGACCTTGAAGCGCGCGAGGCGGTAGCGCGCTTCCAGCAGCCCCTCCTGCCCGGTGTCCCTGAGCAGGTACACGGGACCGGCACCTGAGATCCGGCCCGAGATGTGGGGAGCTGCGGTGAGCGGCGTGAGGGCAGCCTCGCGCACCTGCGCGTCGGCGATCGGGATCGCCGTGAGGTGATAGTTCGCCGGCAGCTCCCAGGAGATGTCGTCGTAGGGCTCGCCCGCATCCTTCGGATAATCCGACGGGGTGAGCAGATCGACCGCGTAGTCGCGGTAGGGCTGGTCGAGCCGCACCACGTAGGTGCCCGCCGGGAATGTGCCCTCCTCCCTCAGCGTGAGGGGCGCTGCGGCACGCTGCACCTCGATCCCCTGGGAGAGGAGTCGCGCGACGAGCTGCGCCACGCGCGTCGGATCGCCCTGGCCCTGCGGAATCACAAAGGCGTAAGGCGCCTGCTCCACGCCGCGGCGCCAGGAGTGCAGCCCCTTCAGGTAGAAGTTCTCGAGCAGGCTCCGCGGCTCCTGTGCTGCGTCGTCGAGCACCGCGAGCAGGCCGGTCTCGGTGTAGTTGATGTTGTCGCGCGCCGACCAGAGGAACTGCCCCGCGGGCGGCGGCAGCGGCCGGTACCAGTCGCGGCTCACCTCGTCCGGCGCTGCCTCCTGCATGAGCGTCTCGGCCGTGCCGTTGCCGAAGGTCTCGTAGCCGCGGCCGTCGGAGTTGTGGTTGGTGGCGATCGAGTCGAGGTAGAGGTGCGCGAAGTCGTCGCCGAAGTTCCAGCTCCACACCCCGGGCATGCCGAAGGCCGTCATGGCCTGCACTTCGTGGAACGAGAGCTCGAGCCGCTCGTCGTAGGAGAGCGGATCGACGTGCGCGTTGGTCGGTCCGGTGCCGTTCCAGCTGACGAGCAGCGCCACGCTCTCGTGCAGATCGTGGATCACCTGCGGATGCCAGTCGAAGAACATGCGGAACACGGCCTTGGTGGTTTCGTGGACCTGCTGGTGCGCGTCGCGGTTGATGTCGACGAACGCGTACTTCGACCAGTACGGCGGCGCCTGCCGCGGCAGGCTGGCGAGATCCGTCCTGCCCTTGAGGTAGCGGTAGAACCACTCGACCTGCTTGTCGCGGCCGTCGGGATTGGCCACCGGGTTGATGAGCACCACGAGGTTCTCGCGCATGCGCCGGATCAGCGGCTGCTCGGAGACTGCGAGGCGATAAGCGAGCTCGAGCACCGCCTCGCTCGAGCCGGTCTCGTCGGAGTGCAGCCCCGCGTTGATGTAGTAGATCGGGCGTGCGGTACTCACGAGCTGAGCGGCGGCAGCCAGATCCGTGCGGCGCGGATCGGCGAGCGCTGCAGTCGCGGCCTTGAGGCGCTCGAGCTCGCGGATGCCGCCCTCGTCGGCGATGGCGAGCAGCATGATGTCGCGGCCCTCTTCCGAGCGCCCGATGGTGAAGAGGCGCACCCGAGGCGAGGACCCGGCCAGCGCGCGGCAATAGGCGTAGGCCTGCGCGGAGTCGACCAGCTCACCGGGGGCGCCCGGGATGCGATGCAGGAAGGCGCGCGGCGAGACCACGCTCGCGGAAACCGGCAGATATGCCACCCACGGCGACAGAAAACGCGCCTCGGTGGTCGCGCGCGCGATCTCCTCCACCGAGCCCGGCTCGGGCGTATCGGGGGCGAAGGTCTGCTGCGCTTCGAGCAGCCGCGGACCCAGGGCGATGAGCGGCAGCAGTGCGAGCGGTGCGATGCGCATGGACCCCTCCCCCGCCTCAGGCGGCTGCGGCGGCGAGCTGCAGCATACCGGCCGGCACCCGCTGCAGCCACTGTTGAACACGCGCTCAACTGCGGGCAGACTCGTCACGCCATGGCGCGCAACCCGCGGTACGACCTGCTGTTCGAGCCGGTGAAGATCGGCCCGGTGACCGCCCGCAACCGCTTCTATGCCGTGCCGCACGCCGCCGGCATGACCAACTCCATGCCGCACATGCGCGCCGCCTTCCGCGCCACCAAGGCGGAAGGCGGCTGGGGGGTGGTGTGCAGCGGCTACGTCTCGATCGATCCGAGCTCGGACGATGCGCCGCTCCCCTACGCGACGCTCTGGGACGACGACGACGTGCGCGCGCACGCCCTCATGACGGAGGCGGTGCACGCGCACGGCGCGCTCGCCGGCATCGAGCTGTGGCACGGCGGCGGCTCGGTCATGAACCGTGCCAGCCGGCTGCCCACCCTGTCGCCGTCCGGCACCTCCTGGATGGCGACCCACGTCAACTTCATGGGCAACCAGCGCCCGCGCGTCATGGACCTCGAGGACATCCGGGTGCTGCGCGATTGGCAGGCACAGGCCGCGCGCCGTGCGCGCAGCGCCGGTTTCGACATCGTGTACGTGTACGCCGGGATGGGATATCTGCCGTACGAGTTCCTGCTGCCCGAATGGAATCAGCGCCGCGACGCCTACGGCGGCAGCGTCCGCAACCGGGTGCGCATCGTGCGCGAGCTGCTCGAGGTCACGCACGAGGCGGTCGGCGGACAGTGCGCCGTGGCGCTGCGCATCAGCCTGGAGGAGCTGCGCGCGAGGCCGAGCGAGGTCGCGCCGTCCGAAGCGCACGAGGTGGTCGCGCTCCTCGCCGAGCTGCCGGACCTGTGGGACTTGAAGCTCGATTCCGCGCCGACCGACTGCCCGCCGTCGCGCTTCGCCGCCGAAGGCAGCCATGAGCCGCACGTCGACTTCGTCAAGCGCCTCACGAGCAAGCCCGTGGTCGGGGTCGGCCGCTTCACCTCCCCCGATACCATGGTCGGCCAGATCCGCCGCGGCGTGCTCGACCTGATCGGCGCGGCGCGCCCCTCGATCGCCGACCCTTACCTGCCGAAGAAGATCGACGCGGGCCGCGAGCAGGACATCCGCGAGTGCATCGGCTGCAACATCTGCATCTCGAGCTGGCACGACAGCGTGCCGGTGCGCTGCACCCAGAACCCGACCATCGGCGAGGAGTGGCGCCGCGGCTGGCATCCGGAGCGCATCGCCCCAAGGGGCAGCGCGGCTGCCGTGCTCATCGTCGGCGCCGGTCCCGCCGGCCTCGAGTGCGCGCTGTCGCTCGGGCGGCGCGGCTACGAGGTCACGCTGGCCGAGGCGGCCGAGGACATCGGCGGCCGGCTGCGCTTCGAGACACGCCTGCCGGGACTCGCAGCCTGGGGACGCGTGCTCGACTGGCGGCGCGGCCAGCTCGAGCAGCTCAGCAACGTGAGCATCTATCGCGGCAACTTCCTCTCCGCGGACGACATTCTCGAGCTCGCCAGCACGCACGTGGTGATCGCCACCGGCGCGCGCTGGTCACGCATGCTCTACTCGCCGCTCGAGATCCCCGCCGGGCGGCTCGAGGGACCGGGCGTACTCACCCCCGACGACATCGCCGCCGGCGCGCGCCTCTCGGGACCCGTGATCGTCTACGACTTCGACAATTACTACATGGGGAGCGTGCTCGCCGAGCACCTGGCGCGCGGCGGCCACCAGGTGAGCTACGTGACTCCTGCCGGACACGCCTCGGCGTGGAGCATCATGAGCAACGAGCAGCCGCAGGTGCATCGCGCGCTCGCCGCGGCCGGCGTCGCACTCCATACGCTCACGCGGGTGACCGCTTTCGAGAACGGCGCGCTCACCCTCGCGGAGCAGTTCACCGACGCCGAGCGGAGCTTCGAGTGCGGCACGCTGGTGATCGTCGGCACGCGCTTCGCGAACGATGCGCTGCACGGCGAGCTCAGCGCGCGCCCGGTCGAGCTCGAGCGCGCGGGAATCCGCTCGGTCACCCGCATCGGCGATGCGCTCGCCCCGGGGGCGATCGTGCACGCGGTCTACGCCGGCCATCGCTATGCGCGCGAGCTCGACGCCGACCCCGGGGCCCTGACCTGCCGGCGCGATCAGCCGCTCGCGAGGCTCGCGTGAGCACGCACACGCTGCCACCGCGCGTCGCCGGGCTCGAGCCGACGCTGCCCTCGGCCTGGTACACGTCCGAGCGCGTCTTCACCGCGGAGAAGGAGCGGATCTTCTACCGCGAGTGGGTCTGCGTCGCGCGCGCGGAGGAGCTCGCGCAGCCGGGCGACTGGCGGGTGCTCGAGGTCGCCGGCGAGAGCGTGCTCCTCGTGCGCAATCGCGCCGGCCGGCTCCGCGCCTTCTACAACGTGTGCCGGCACCGCGGCACGCGGCTGTGCCGCGATCCCACGGCGCCGCCACCGCCGGTGCCGCTGCCCGGCGGCATCGCCGCCGGCCGCATCACCTGCCCCTACCATCAATGGACCTACGATTTCGACGGGCACCTGATCGCCGCCCCCCACCTGGCCGGTACGCCCGGGTTCGACAAGGGGCTCTTCAGTCTCTACCCGGTGGAAGTCGAGACCTGGGCCGGCTTCGTGTTCGTGAACCTGACGCCGTCGAAGGCGCTGCCGCTCGCACAGCAGCTCAAGCCCATTCCCGAGCGCATCGCGCGCTATCCGCTCGCCGAGCTGCGCATCGGTCGCACGATCCGCTACCAGGTCGCGGCGAACTGGAAGGCGCTCTGCGAGAACTACAACGAGTGCTACCACTGCGGCGGCGTGCACCCGGAGCTATGCGAGGTGCTGCCCGCGTTCAGCGAGCGCGGCGGCGCCGGGCTCGACTGGGCGCGCGGCATCCCGCACCGCCCCGGCGCGTACACCTTCACGACCTCGGGCACGACGCGGCGGCGCGCGTTCCCGACGCTCAACGACGAGGAGCGCGTGCGGCACAAGGGCGAGCTCGCCTACCCCAATCTCTTCCTGAGTCTCGCCTGCGACCACGTGGCGGCCTTCATCCTCGAGCCACGCTCGGCCGCGCGCACCGACGTCGTGTGCCATTTCCTCTTCGAGCCGCGCGAGATCGCCAAGCCCGACTTCGATCCGGGCGATACGGCCGGGTTCTGGGACCTCGTCAACCGCCAGGACTGGGCGATCTGCGAAGCCGTACAGCAGGGGATCGGCTCGCGCGCGCACGAACGCGGTTACTATGCGCCCATGGAAGACTACAGCCTCGACATCCGTCGCTACATCCTGGACCGGATCGGCGACGCGGCCGACACGACGTGACGGCCGTGCAGGCCGCGGCGGCGCTGCGCGCACCGCCGCGCGTGCGGGTGCGCTGGAAGATTTTCCTGTTCCTGTTCGCCTTCGGCTTCATGGCCTACCTGCAGCAGCGCAGCATCCCGGTGGCCAGCTACCAGATGATGCCGCAGCTGCACCTCACGCAGATGCAGATCGGCTGGCTCGAGACTGCGCTCCTCATCGGCTACACGGCGCTGCAGTTCCCCGGGGGAGTTCTCGGCCAGCGCCTCGGAGCGCGCCTCATGTTCGTGCTGATCGGACTCGTGGGGCTCGGCGCGATGCTGGCGACGGCGGCCGCGCCGCTCGTGCTCGCCGGCACGGCGCTGTTTGCCATCCTCGCCGCCGCGCAGCTCGTGCTCGGCGCCTCGCAGGGGCCGATCTTCCCGGTGTCCGCCGGGGTGTTCGAGACCTGGTTCACCCCGGTCAGATGGCCGCTGGTACAGGGCCTGCAGAGCCTGGGATTGCAGCTCGGCGCCGCCCTGACGCCGCCGCTCGTCGCCTGGCTCATGTACCGCTTCGACTGGCAGCGGGCGCTCGCCTGGAGCTCGCTGCCGGTGCTCGCGCTCGTCGCCTGGTGGGCGTGGTACGGGCGGAACACGCCCGGCGAGCACGCGGCGGTCAGCCCGGCTGAGCTCGCCGAGCTCGGTGCGCACTCGGCCGCGCGCGTCGATGCCGGGATCTCGTGGGCACGCGTCTGGACGCTGCTGCGCAACCGCGACGTGCTGCTGCTGACCGCCTCCTACATGTGCATGAACTACGTGTTCTACCTGGTTGCGAACTGGTGCTTCCTCTACCTGGTGCAGGTGCGGCACTTCACGCTGCTCGAGAGCGGCTGGCTCGCCAGCGCCCCGCCGCTCGCCGCCGCGATCGCGAGCGGCGTGGGCGGCGCACTCGCGAGCCTCTTCGGGCTGCGCTACGGCGTGCGTGCGGGCCTGCGGATCGTGCCGCTCGTGTCGCTGCCGGCCGTGGCGCTGCTGCAGTACCTGGCGGTGGACGCCGCGAACGCCTATCTCGCGGTGCTGGCGCTCGCGCTGTGCTTCGCGGGGGTGGAGCTCAACGAAGGTCCCTACTGGGCGGCCATCATGCACGTCGGGCGCGGCGATTCGATGGCGGCGTCGGGACTGCTCAATACCGGCGGCAACGCGGGCGGACTGATCGCGACGCCGATCGTCGCCTACCTCTCGGGCCACAACCAGTGGACGCTCGCCTTCATCATCGGGGCGGTGCTCGCGATCGCGAGCGCCGCCGCCTGGCTGCTGGTCGATCCGACCCGCGGCGCTGCCGCGGACTGAGACCGGTGCCTCACGCCGCGCGCCGCTGGCGGGCGGCGCGCAACTGCCGCAGCAGCTCCAGGTGCACCGCGAGGTAGCCAGGGGCGGTCACCTCGACGCGCCGGCCGACGAGCGCATGGAGCCGCGGGAGCGCATGGAACGGCACCGACGGGCAGCAATGGTGCTCGGCATGGTAGGGCATGCGCCAGGCGAGGGTGAGAACCGCGCGATTGGTGCGCGTCGTGCGGGTGTTGGCGAACATGTCCTCGACGTACGGGCAGCCGGTGTGCTCGGCGAGCAGGAAGAGACGCAGAAAGGGCTGGCCGAGGAGCGCCGGCAGCACCCAGTAGATGAGCGCAGCGTCCCGCCGCAGGTAGAGCGAGGCGGCCGTCACGCCGAGGTAGAAGAGCCACAGCGTGCGCGCCTCGCGCACGACCGCGGCGGATTTTGCTTCGGGAATGAAGGGCTCCGTGGCCCGTCCCGTGAGCGCGTGCCGCAACGTCACTCTCACGCGGTCGCCCCAGTACGGTAGACCCGAGACGCGCCAGGCCCAGGCGGCGGTGGTCGCGGGAGGGCTGAGTGCGAGCTCCGGGTCGCGGCCCGGCAGCTGCGTGAAGCGGTGGTGCGCGAAGTGGAAGCAGCGGAAGTACTCCGGCGGCAGCATCAGCAGCGCGCCGCAGACCCACGCGACGCCGTCGTTGAGCCGGCGGCTCGCGAACGCGGTGCGGTGGATGCTCTCGTGCAGCGCGCAGAAGAGGAAGCTGAGGACGATCCCGTGCAGAACGAGCGCGACCGGGAGCCAGGTGTGTCCGCGGCTTGCCGCCACCGCGAGGCCCGTGACACAGAGGAGCCCGAAGTGGATGCCGAGCTGCAGCACGCCGCGCGCGTCCGACCGTTGCGAGAGCTCCCGCACGCTCGCGCGATCCAGGCCGCGCGTTGCAATTGCATCGATCTCCATCGGCTGCCTTCGGATGAGCCTTCAGGGCGCAGCGGCCTCCGCGGCCACCGTCCGGCCGTCGAGAGTCCCGTGCACCGTGGCCCGAGCTGCGCTGACGCCTTCCGGCCAGGCGATCTCGAGTGTCCCCCCTCCTCCGGGCGTCTGCAATCTGAGCTGACCGCGCACCGAGCCTGTGCGCCCCGGCCACTCGAGCTGCCCCGACACGGCTACATCCGCGGTCCAGCGCACCGCGCTCAGTGTCAGCTTCAATCCCGCCCCCGCCGCCGCGCTCGTGAAGGTGCCGCCGCGCAATCCCAGCCCGTTGCCGGCACCGTTCTCCTCGGCGCGCGTGAGGATGTCCTCGGCCGTCAGGAGCGCCGCGCTTACTTGCGAGAGCTCCGCCGTGTCGGCCTGGTTGCCGTCGAGTGCCCTGGCCGGCGTCAGCTCACGCGCCGTGCGCGCAAAGCGCGCCACCAGGCGTACCGGCGGCACCGCCGCCGCGCAAGCGCTGTCCCCGACCTCGAGCGTATCGAGGAAGCGGCGTACCACGACCGCCCCGCACTCGCTGCGCGCGTGCGGCAGCGCGTTGACGTGGAAGCTGTTGGCGATGACGAGGTGGCGGGCGTGCGGGAAGCGCGCGGCGGCGGCCGCGCCGTCGGCGACCGTCGTCATGTTGTCGAGCTCCCCCGACACCACCAGCACGGGCACGCGGGGATAACGAGCGCCGGCGGGAACGAGCGGTGCTGCCGGCGGCCCCGGCGCGATCACCGGCCAGTCGACGCATTCGTCGATGAACGTGTAATCGAGCGGCATGTGCCGATACTCATCGAAAGTGAACGGCGCGTACATGCGGGGCTCGGCGCGCTCGCGCGCGGCGACCAGGCGGTCGCGCGCGTCGCTGCGCCGCGCCGGCGGCAGGCGCATGTCGAAGATCTGCGGCGAATCCTGGCAGAACACCGCGGCGGCGAGTCCCGCGCTGAATTTCTCCGGCGCGCGGGTCGGATCGCGCGAGTCGACGCTGCTCAGGGTCTCCGCCATCAGGCGCAGCAGCGGCGGCCGGTCGCCGGCCGCGAAAGCGCGCGCCGCCGCGTCGAGCTCCCGCACCGAGGCGTACGCCGGGGAGCCGCCGTACATGACGATCGCGAGCGCGGCGGCGTTCGCGGTGAAGATCGCGAGCGCGCTGTCGCCGTAGCGCACCCGCGCCGTGAATGGCCGCCTGCGCAGCCGCCCGAGCGCCGGGGCGATGTGCTCGAGTGAGCTGCCGGCGAGGCTGCGACACGCTCTCGAGCGCCGGCAGGCCAGGTTGAACTTCTCGCGCGTGGCCGGTGCGTAGTGCGGGAACCAGCCGTAATCGGGACCGTCGAGCGGATAAGCGCCGTCGAGCACCAGCGCGCGCAGCCTCTCGGGATGGCGCAGCGCGAAGGTCTGGGCGAAGAATGTCCCGTAGGAATCCCCATACAGGCCGATGCGGCCGATCGCGAGCGCATCGAGCACCGCGGCAAGATCGTCGGCGGCGAGCGCCGTGCCATAGAGCGGCGCGCTGCGCCCGAGCGAGCGCCCGCAGGCGCCGATCCCGGCTTCGGTGAGCGCCGCGGCGCTCTGCAGCTCCCGGCAATCGACGGCTCCCGAGCGCCCGGTGCCGCGGTTGTCCATGATCAGCACGTCATAGCGGGCGCGCAGCGGCGCAAAGAGCGCGAGATACGCATCGCGCGAGTCCGTCGCCGGA
>JASHTN010000395.1 GCA_030040525.1 Gammaproteobacteria bacterium
TGGCCCGGCGCCTGCGCGGGCCCGAGATCACTCCGTTCGGCAGGGACTCCGCCGCCGCCGCGTGCTCCCGGGCAATGCGCTCGGTCAGAGCGGTGCTCATGGGACTCGCGCTCAAGCAGCTTCGCCCAGCCAGTCGTAGCCGCGCCGCTCGAGCTCGAGCGCGAGCGAGCGGTCGCCGCTGCGGGCGATCCGGCCGCGCACCAGCACGTGCACGAAGTCCGGCACGACGTGCTCGAGGAGCCGCTGGTAGTGCGTGACCAGCACGCAGGCGCGCTCGGGCGAGCGCAGCGAATTGACCCCCGCCGCCACGATCTTCAGCGCGTCGATGTCGAGTCCCGAGTCGGTCTCGTCGAGGATCGCCAGCCGTGGCTCGAGCACCAGCATCTGCAGCACCTCGTTGCGCTTTTTCTCGCCACCCGAGAAGCCCTCGTTCACGCCGCGCGACAGGAAGCTGTCCTCCATGTGCATGAGGCGCATCTTCTCGCGCACCAGCGCCAGGAACTCGAAGGCGTCCACCTCGGGCAGGCCGCGTGCCTTGCGGGCGGCATTCGCCGCGGCCTTGAGCAGGTAGACGTTGTTCACGCCCGGGATTTCCACCGGGTACTGAAAGCCGAGGAACACCCCGGCGCGCGCGCGCTCCTCGGGGGGGAGCGCCAGCAGGTCGCGGCCCTCGTAGCGCACGCTCCCGGCGGTGATCTCGTAGCCGGGACGGCCGGCGAGGGCGTAGGCGAGCGTGCTCTTGCCCGAGCCGTTCGGGCCCATGATGGCGTGCACCTCGCCCGCGCCGACTTGCAGCGACAGGCCCCTGAGGATCTCGCGGCCGTCGACCGTCACGTGCAGGTTGTCGATGCTCAGCATGGCTCTCGGCCCACCGCTCTCAGCCCACCGCACCTTCGAGGCTGACGGCAAGCAGGTTCTGCGCCTCGACCGCAAATTCCATCGGCAGCTCCTTGAAGACCGATTTGCAGAAGCCGCTGACGATGAGGTTGACCGCGTCCTCCGCGGAGATGCCGCGCGACAGGCAGTAGAACAGCTGATCCTCGCTGATCTTGGAGGTGCTCGCCTCGTGCTCGACCGTCGCGGAAGGATTCTTGACCTCGACGTACGGCAAGGTATGCGCGCCGCAGCGCCCGCCCATGAGGAGCGAATCGCACTGCGTGAAGTTGCGCGCGCCGTGCGCGCTCGGCAGCACCTTGACGAGGCCACGGTAGGTATTCTGGCCGTGACCCGCGGAGATGCCCTTGGAGATGATGGTGCTGCGCGTGTCGCGGCCGATATGGATCATCTTGGTGCCGGTATCGGCCTGCTGGAAGTTGTTTACCGTGGCGACCGAGTAGAACTCGCCGCTCGAGCCCTCGCCGCGCAGCACGCAGCTCGGGTACTTCCAGGTGATGGCCGAGCCGGTCTCGACCTGCGTCCAGGAGATGTGCGCGCGCCGGCCGCGGCACTCGCCGCGCTTGGTGACGAAGTTGTAGATGCCGCCGACGCCGGCGGCGTCGCCCGGATACCAGTTCTGCACGGTCGAGTACTTGATGTAGGCGTCGTCGAGCGCCACCAGCTCGACCACCGCGGCGTGCAGCTGGTTCTCGTCGCGCATGGGGGCAGTACAGCCCTCTAAATAGCTCACGTACGCGCCTTCATCCGCGACGATCAGCGTGCGCTCGAACTGCCCGGTCTTCGCCGCGTTGATGCGGAAGTACGTCGACAGCTCCATCGGGCAGCGCACGCCCTTCGGCACGTAGACGAACGAGCCGTCGGAGAACACCGCCGAGTTGAGCGTCGCAAAGAAGTTGTCGTTATACGGCACCACGCTCCCCAGGTACTGCTCGACGAGCGCCGGATGGCTGCGCACCGCTTCCGAGAACGGGCAGAACACGACGCCGGCGGCGGCGAGGCGCTCCTTGAAGGTGGTGGCGACCGAGACGCTGTCGAACACCGCATCCACCGCGACGCCGGCGAGCCGGGCGCGCTCGTGCAGCGGCACGCCGAGCTTCTCGTAGGTCGCGAGCAGCTTCGGGTCGACGTCGGCGAGGCTCTTGGGTGCGTTCTCCTTGGCGCGCGGCGCGGAGTAGTAGGAGATCGCCTGGTAGTCGATCGGCGCGAATCTGACGTGCGACCAGTGCGGCTCCTGCATGGTGAGCCAGTGGCGCAGCGCCTGCAGCCGCCACTCCGTGAGGAAGGCCGGCTCACCCTTCTTGCGCGAGATCAGCCGCACCACGTCCTCGTCGAGGCCGGGAGCGACCGTATCGGCGTCGATGTCGGTCACGAAGCCGTGTTTGTAGCCCCGTGCGATCAGGCTCTCGAGCTGTTTGGCACTTTCGCTCATTGCAATCCCGTGTGCACGTGCTGTCAGGAGGAGCGGGCCGGCGCCCGAGTGGCGGCCGCCTTCATCTCGCGCTCGAGCGCCGGCAGCCGCGCGGGGGCTGCGTCCAGGCCCGCGAGCTGCGCGAGGCTCACGTCGTAGAGCGAGCGGCGGATGGCGAGGTTGAGGCGCTGCCACACCCGGCTGACGCGGCAGCTCTCCTCGATCTCGCAGTTGCCGTGGCCCGCCGAGCAGTCGGTGAGCGCGACCGGGCCCTCGAGCGCATCGAGAATGGCCGCGGCGCTGATCTGCGCCGCCGGGCGCGAGAGCTGGTAGCCGCCGTGCAGGCCGCGGGTGGAGCTCACGAGCCCCGCCCGCTGCAGCTGCTTCAGTAGCTTGCACACCGTCGGTGCGGCGATGTGGGTCGCCTCCGCGAGCGCAGCCGCAGTCTGGACGCGGCCGGGCTCGCCGGCGAGCGCGGCGAGCAGCACGGTGGCGTAGTCGGTGAGCCGGCTGATGCGCAGCATGGAAGGCCCTCCTTAAAGTAGGACTATTTTAGTACTGATTGGTCGAAGGACCAAGCGGATTTGCTATCCTTGGCGCCTCAAATTTCAACGGGTTAACCAGGCGGCGCAGCTTTCGCAGGCTGCGCGCCGGGGACGCGCGGTGCGCGTTCCTCCGAGAGCGTAAGGAGCAACGATGAATCTCACAGAGCTGGCGCGCACCGCCCAGGCGATGGTCGCCAAGGGCAAGGGCCTCCTGGCCGCCGACGAGAGCGGCGGCACCATCAAGAAGCGCTTCGATGTCATCAGGCTCGACTCCACCGAGGAGCATCGGCGCGCGTATCGGGAGATGCTGTTCACCGCGCCGGGTGCGGCGGAGGCGGTGAGCGCCGTCATCCTGTTCGACGAGACCATCCGCCAGAAGACGCGCGACGGCACGCCGTTCCCGCAGTACCTGACGAAGCAGGGCATGATTCCCGGCATCAAGGTCGACCTCGGCGCCAAGCCGCTCGCGGGCTTCCCCGGCGAGACCATCACGGAGGGTCTGGACGGGCTGCGCGAGCGGCTGATCGAGTACCGGGGTCTCGGCGCGCGCTTCGCCAAGTGGCGCGCGGTCATCGACATCGGCGCAGGCATCCCCACGGCGTTCGCGATCCGCGCCAACGCGCACGCCCTGGCGCGCTACGCCGCGCTCTGTCAGGAGAACGACATCGTGCCGATCGTCGAGCCGGAGGTGCTGATGGACGGTGCCCACACGATCGAGCGCTGTGCGGAAGTGACCGAGGAGGTGCTGGCGACGGTGTTCGGCGCACTGTTCGAGCAGCGTATCCAGCTCGAAGGCATGGTGCTCAAGCCCAACATGGTGATCTCGGGCAAGAAGGCCGCAACCCAAGCGCCGCCGCAGACGGTTGCCGAGGAGACGCTGCGGGTACTGAAGCGCCACGTGCCGCCGGCGGTGCCGGGAATCGCCTTCCTGTCGGGCGGGCAGTCGCCGGCCGAGGCGACCCTGCACCTGTCGCTGATGAACCGGATGGGGCCGCTGCCCTGGACGCTCACCTTCAGCTACGGTCGCGCGCTGCAGGACACGGCGCTCAAGGCCTGGGGCGGTGCGGCGGCCAACCTGGCCGCGGGCCAGAAGGAGTTCGCGCGGCGCGCCAGGTTCAACGGCCTTGCCACCACCGGGCGCTACGCACCCGAGATGGAGAGCCAGGCGGCCTGAACCGCAGGCCGCGCCGCGCTGATCCCGTGACCAGCCCCGCAGCCCCGCAGTCCGCCGCGCCCGCCGAGGTGGTGGTCGAAGTGCGCGACGTCCACTACGCCCTCGGCGGGCGCCCGATCTTCTCCGGGCTCGACCTCACGGTGCGGCGCGGACGCATCACCGCCGTCATGGGTCCGAGCGGCACCGGCAAGACGACGCTTCTCAAGCTCATCACGGCCCAGGCCCTTGCTGACCGCGGCCAGGTGCTGGTGCTCGGCCGCGATGTCGCCGCCTTGAGCGGCGCGGCCGTCTACGCGATGCGGCGGCGGATGGGCATGCTGTTCCAGAACGGCGCGCTGCTCACCGACCTGGACGTGTTCGAGAACGTGGCGTTCCCGGTGCGCGAGCACACCGACCTGCCCGAGTCGCTGGTCCGGCGGCTCGTGCTCACCAAGCTGCAGGCCGTGGGGCTGCGCGGCGCCGCCGGGCTCATGCCGGCGGAGCTCTCCGGCGGCATGGCACGGCGCGTGGCGCTGGCGCGCGCCATCGTCATGGACCCGGAGATCCTCATCTACGACGAGCCGTTCGTCGGGCTGGATCCGATCTCCCTCGGCGTCATCCTGCGCCTCATCAAGCACATGAACGCGGCGCTGGGCATCACCAGCGTCGTCGTGTCGCACGATGTGAACGAGCTGGCGAGCATCGCCGACGACAGCTATCTGCTGTCGTCCGGGCGGGTCGCCGCCGCCGGCGCGCCGGCGCAGCTGCGGGCGAGCAACTCCGCGGCGGTGCGCCAGTTCATGACCGGCAGCGCCGAGGGCCCGGTGCCGTTTCACTATCCGGCGCCCGACTACACCACGCAGCTGCTCGCGGCGGACGAATCATGAGCGATGGTGCGCGTAACGGCCCGCTGCTCGAGGGAGTGCGCCGGCTCGGCGCGGTCAGCCTGTTTCTGCTGCAGTTACTCGCCCAGTGCCTGCCGTCGCTCGCGCGGCCGCGCCTGCTCGTGCACCAGATCTACAACGCCGGCGCCCGCTCGCTCATCATCATCATGCTGTCGGGACTGTTCGTCGGCATGGTGCTGGGACTGCAGGGCTACAATCTGCTGCAGCGCTTCGGCTCCGAACAGGTGCTGGGGACGGCCGCAGCGCTCGGGCTCCTCAAGGAGCTCGGGCCGGTGATCACGGCGCTGCTGTTCGCGGGCCGCGCGGGCACGGCGCTCACCTCCGAGATCGGGCTGATGCGCGCCACCGACCAGCTGACTGCCATGGAGATCATGGCGGTCGATCCGTTGCGCTACGTCGCTGCGCCGCGCTTCCTCGGCGGGGTGATCGCGATGCCGCTGCTCGCGGCGGTCTTCAGCGTCATCGGCCTGTTGGGCGCGCAGCTGATCGGCGTGCAGCTGATGGGGATCGATCAGGGGGTGTTCTGGTCGCAGATGCAGAGCTCGGTGGCTCTACGCGATGTCAACGAGGGTATCGTCAAGAGCCTGGTGTTCGGCGGCGCCTGCAGCCTGATCGCGGTGCACGAGGGCTACCATGCGGAGCCGACCGCCGAGGGAGTCGGGCTTGCGACTACGCGCACCGTGGTGGCCTCCTCGGTGATCGTGCTGCTGCTCGACTACGTGCTCACCGCGGCATTTCTGTGAGAGGCATTTCTGTGAGAGGAACCTGAAGCCATGCGTGCCAATCGAACTCTGGAGATAGGGACCGGGCTGTTCGTGCTGTTGGGGTTCGCGGCGCTGTTGTTTCTGACGACGCAGCTGCCGGCCAGCGGGCTGAAGCTCGGCGGTGCCAAGGAGGGTTATCACGTGACCGCGGAATTCGACAACATCGGCGATCTGAAGGTGGGATCGCCGGTGACCATGTCGGGCGTGAACGTGGGCGAGGTGACCGGCATCCGCTTCGACCCGAAGATCTATAAGGCGGTGGTCGGCATGCGCATCGACTCGCAGTACAACCAGATACCCGACGACAGCTATGCGAGCATCCAGACCCAGGGACTGCTCGGCGGCAAGTACATCGGTCTCAGCCCCGGCGGGTCCGACACCTATCTGAAGAACGGCAGCAACATCGATCAGACCCAGTCGGCGATCGTGCTCGAGAACCTCATCAACAAGCTGTTTGCGAGCTCCGTGGGCAAGGGCGGCGACAACCAGGCCCAGGGCTCGGACAATCAGCCAAAGGCGGAGCCGAAGAAATGAGACATGTGACCATGATGATGAGCGCATGGCTGCTGACCGGCAGCCTCGCCGGCGCGCAGGCGCAGAACACGCCGGCACCGGGGCCAACGGCGAGCGCGCCGACGCCGGCTGCG